>NZ_JBHWJJ010000134.1:0-23432 GCF_042732005.1 Streptomyces sp. NPDC059851
GGCACGCACTGCCCGCGGTGCCGCTCACGGCTCCGGATCCGCGTCGCCGGTCAGCCTGCTCGGCCGGCTCGGCCGACCGGCCGGCTCGGCCGGTCGGCCCGTACGCCTCAGCGGGCCGGGCACTCCTTCCAGGAGAAGTGGTAGACGGTGCCGATGCCGCCGTCCGTGGAGTCGACGGTCATGTAGCTGACCTTCGCCGGGTCCGAGGTGCCGACCTCCGTGCGCAGTTCGGTGTTGATGTTGAGGTTGCGCTTCTCGCCGCAGGGGGCGAAGACGAGGGCCTGGATGCTCGCGGTGTCGGTGACCTGCCAGTTGTCCTCGAGCGCGCCGTGGAACTGGTGGGTGCGGTAGGTGGTCTGGCTCATGCCCTGGAAGTAGTAGCTGGCCTTCTGGGTGCCGATCGCACCCTCCGCCAGGCTGCCGAAGCCCCGGTAGTCGACCTTGGCCACCGCGTAGGTGTAGCCCTGGGGGACGTTGACGACGAGGGAGAGGAGACAGTTCTTGCGGCCCGCGGTCACGGGGCTGTCGCCGCCGGCCTGGGCCAGGTAGTCGCTGTAGGTGACGGTGAAGGCCGAGTTGTCGGGGGCGACGGCGACGCTCGCGGTGCCGGGGCGGCAGCCGGAGCCGTTGACGCTGGCGACGTCGACGGTCACCTGCCCCGGGGGGGCTACGGGGGCGGCCCAGGCCGTGGGGGACAGGGCGACCAGGCTTCCGGTCGCGGCGACGACGGTCAGTGCGGTGCGAAGTGGCTTGATCACGTCGCCATGGATAACCACCGCCGCACGACTGTCCACGTCCCCGGGCACGGGGGCTCACCCTGTCGGACTCCCCCATTCACCACAGAAACGTTTCACCAGCGGCTTCCGAGGGCCGAACGGCCCTGAACGAAGCCCCATCCGCCGCGGCACGGGGCGTCAGACCAGGACTTTGCCGGATTTCTTCTACTCTGGGCGCTTTCGGGCGTTGGAGGAGGGCAGCTCATGGTGGAGCGGGGTTGGGTCGTACGGCGGTCCGCCGCCCTGTGCGTCGGTACGGTCGTGGCCGCGCTCGCCTCCCTGGCCCCCGGGGCCGCGCAGGCCTCCGCCGAGGCCGGCGCGGTGCACGGGCCGCAGCCGCGCGTCCACCGCCACGCCGACGGCGGCTCCGAACCGGCCACTCCCCTCGCACCCGCCGCACGAGTCTCGAACGCCACACCGGTGGTACCGGATCCCGGTGAAGCCGCCGTCCTCGGCGAGGAGCACGCCCGGGCGCACGCCCAGCGGCGCCGGGCCACGACCGGCGCCGAGGACTACCCGCAGGCCAAGCGCACTTCCGGCCTGGCCGCACTGGCCCTCTCGCAGGCTCGGACCAACGCCCGACTCCCAGCGGCCCGGTTCGGCCGGTTCACGGAGTTCTTCCCCTCGCCGGACTTCGGCGTGCACGCGGCCCTTCTGCCCACCGGCAAGGTGCTGCTGTTCTCCTTCGAGCGGGTGGAGGTCAACCCCACCAAGGAGACCGGACCCACCGATCGGATCGGCCGGACCAACGCGGGCCGCGCCTTCCTGTGGGACCCCTCCCGCGGTACCGGGCCGCCGGCGTTCAAGAAGGTGGAGCCGCCGACCGTCCTCATGCCCGACGGCCTCTACGCCCCGCGCCCGGCACCGTTCTTCTGCGCCGGCCACGCGTACCTGCCCAACGGCATGGTCGGGGTGTTCGGCGGCAACACCGGCGGCAAGGGCGGCAGCGGAGCGAAGCTGTCCTTCGTGTTCGACCCGTGGACCGAGACCTGGTTCCGCAACCAGGACATGGCCGACGGCCGCTGGTACCCGTCGGTGGTGACCGGGGCGGACGGCCGGCAGATCATCATGTCCGGCCAGTCCGAGCGGGGTACGGGCACCCCCACTCCGGTGGTGGAGCGGTTCCCCGCACTGCGGCATCCCGTGCCCTGGCGCCCGTACGACGTCCCCGTCGGACTGGCGTCGGAGCGGCTGCGGGTGGACGCGCCCTTCCGCAACGACTACCCCCACCTCTTCTCGCTGCGCGACGGGATGGTGTACGGCCTGGGCCGGGACGCGGACCAGCAGTGGCTGTTCGACCCGGTCAAGGAGACCCGGTCCGACCTGCCCCGGCGCCCGGCCGACTTCCGCGGCTACGGCTCGGCGGTGCCGCTGCCCGCCGGGCTGCGCGGCCCCGACTCGGTCCTGGTCCTCGGCGGGGACCCCCGGGACCCGAACACCTACCGGCTGTCCGGCGGCCGGTGGACCACTGAGCAGCCGCGCGCGTTCGGCCGCACGCAGGACGACACGCTGATCCTGCCGGACGGCACACTGCTGACGGTCAACGGGGCGCTGGACACCCGTGACTACGGGTACGGACCGTTCAATCCGAAGGCCGACCTCAAGTACCGGCAGATCGAGCTGCGCGCCGCGGACGGCCGGTGGCGGCTCGGGCCGGCACAGCGACTGCCGCGCGGGTACCACTCCAACGCCCTGGTCCTGCCGGACGGCCGGGTGATGGTCACCGGCGACGAGCTCCAGCAGATCGCCAACGACTCCGACATCGGGGACGAGATGGACGGCAGCATCGAGCTGTACGAACCGCCGTACCTGCACCAGGGCGGCGGCCGGCCCGCCCTCGACCGGGTGCCGGCGGGCGAGCTCGGGTACGGGAAGGAGTTCGAGGTGGCCAGCACCACCGCGGCCGCGGTCGCCCGGGCCGTGCTGCTGGCGCCGAGCACGGTCACGCACGCGGTGAACACCAGTCAGCGGCACCTTCAGCTCGCCGTGACGGCCCGCACCGGCGCCCGGAGCGCGAAGGCCGTCGGCACGATCGGGCTGCGGACGCCGCCGAGTGCCGCCGACGCCCCGCCCGGCTACTACCTGCTGTTCCTGCTCGACGGCAAAGGCGTACCGAGCACCGGTAAGTGGGTGAAGCTCGGCGGCCGGTGAGGGGCCACGCGGGCGGCCGACACCGGTCCTCAGGACGAGGGCGTGGCCCGTTCCGGGCCGGCCGGGTCGTCAGGAGTGCCTCCCGTGGCACGGCGCGTACTGGCCTCCGCCAGCCGCGGCGGCCGGCTCCTCGCTCGCACACGGACCGGCGTCCTCGCCTCGACCCCACGACAACTCCCGGGCGGCGGACCGCTGCTGTTCCACGGCGCCGCCGCGGCGGAGGGGGCTTCGCGGTGGCCGGGGAGGGCCCGCGGGGCGGCAGTCCTGCGGGTGCCCGCTGATCCCCACCTCCCTGTTCCTAGGCCGGAACAGAGGATTCCTCACAGCTCGTGACAGCAGGAATTCGACCCGTAGTGTTTAGATGAATCCCTGACTGAATTGTCGTCAACAAGCCATATCACCTTATCTCGATTTGATAACGAGATCCTCGAAAAGGACTGGACCTTTCGGTCCCTACGCGCGTAACTCGCCGTGCGCGCAACCAAGTTGACTGTTCATCAAATCAGATCAGTAGGTAACAGTCAGATATCTCGACCGGCATTCCCGTTTGTCCGAATTCTCCACCTCGCCCATCTGGCAGGCTCCCTCGCACCCACTCCTCCGACCAAGGATTTGAGGTGCGCATGACGGGTCACCGTCGAAGGAAGCCCGAACACCGGCGCAAACCGCGCCGCTTGATACTCGTCACCGCCGCCGTGGCCTCGGCGGCGGTGCTCGCGGGGGGTCTGGCCTACTCCGGTCTCGGCGACGACGCCCAGGCCGAAACGACCGCGCAGGCGGCCACCGAAACGCTCACGCCGGCCGCCGCACCGGCCCGTGACGCGGAGCCCGAGCCCATCAAGGAAGAGCCCGCGAACGACGCGGACCGCGGCATGGTCTACGACGGCCTCAAGGCCGCGCCGAAGGGCGACCGCTGCGTCGGCGTCTACCGTACGGAGACGGGGCTGTGCAGCCACGGCCCGGACGCCCCGCCGAAGGACGTCGACATCAAGAAGGACGTCGCCCCGGCCGTGAAGTCACAGGCCGTGGCCTCTGATCCGGCCAAGCCCGAAGCCCCCGCCGCGGAAGGCAGCGGGCGTCCTCAGGACGCGCCCGCCGCCGACGCCAAGGCCGCCAAGGACGCCCCCAAGGACGCGCCGGCCCCCGCCGCCACGGGCGGCAGCGGCAGCCAGACCGCCGCGGCCGGGCCCGCCGGGCAGACCGTCCAGTGCGAGGGCGACGGCAGCAGCGGCAACCGCGTCCAGGTGGTGTACGTGCACGGTCCCGACCGCGACCGGTACTCCGAGTACTTCGCCTCGTTCCGCAAGTGGGCGGCCGACGCCGACCTCATCTACTCGAACAGCGCCCAGGAGACCGGCGGCGTCCGTCACATCCGCTACGTGACGGCCGCCGACTGCACCCCGACGGTGCTCAACATCGAGCTGCCGGCCTCCGCGATGGCCGACTTCAACGCCACCAACAAGGCGCTCGCGGCCAAGGGCCTCGACCGCCGTGACCGCAAGTACATGATCTTCGCGGACAGCCAGGTCTACTGCGGCATCGGCACCTTCGCCGGTGACGAGCGCCCCGGCCAGAACAACCAGAGCAACTTCGGCCCCTCCTACGGCCGTACGGACTCCGGTTGCTGGGGCGGGCACACCGCCGCCCACGAGCTGGGCCACAACCTCGGCGCGGTCAACAACAGCGCCCCCAACACCAGTCGCGGCGCCCACTGCACCGACGAGTGGGACGTGATGTGCTACTCGGACACGCCGTACTACCCGCAGATGCGCAACATCTGCACCAACAAGGCGTCCGAGAACATCCTCGACTGCAACCACGACGACTACTTCCACACCAGCCCCAAGCCGGGCAGCTATCTGGCCACCCACTGGAACATCGCGGACAACCAGTTCCTGATGAAGTCCAAGGGCGGCA
The DNA here is from genome assembly GCF_042732005.1 of Streptomyces sp. NPDC059851. Lineage (NCBI taxonomy): Bacteria > Bacillati > Actinomycetota > Actinomycetes > Kitasatosporales > Streptomycetaceae > Streptomyces > Streptomyces sp. NPDC059851. Next base: position 4,845 of record NZ_JBHWJJ010000134.1, read on the forward strand.
ACGGCACGGACCCGGGCCCGAACCCCAACCCCCAGCCGACGCAGAAGCCCACGCCCACGCCGACGAAGAAGCCGACCGGCGGACCGACGGTCACGGCCGGCCAGATCCAGTCGACCTCGGTCGTCGTCAGCTGGCCCAAGGTGGACGGCGCCGCCTGGTACCAGGTGCTGCTGAACGGCAAGCACCTCACGTGGGTCCAGTCGCAGTCCGTGCGCATCTACAACCTCCAGGCCGGTACGGAGTACAAGGTCGCCGTCTCGGTGCGCGACAGCGCCGGCCGTGACAGCGGCGCGGGCAAGACGACCGTCTTCCGCACCACGGGCGGCGGCAGCAACGACACCGCGCCCAACACCCGCTACACCCTCCACAACGGCAGCACCGGCATGGCCGCCGAGCTGTGGGGCGGCCGCAGCGCCGACGGCACCGTGCTCGTCGGTGCCCGGGCCAACGGCTACACCCACCAGCAGTGGACGTTCGAGGACGCGGGGAACGGACTGGTCCGCATCAAGTCCGCCGTCTCCGGCAAGTGCCTGCAGACGGGCGGCGCCCCGGCCCAGGGCATGTGGATCGCGCAGCAGCCCTGCGGCAACGGCTCCACCCAGCAGTGGAAGCTGGGCTCCCGCAACGGTACGACGACCATCACGGACCCCAGCGGCGGCTACGCCCTGACCGTGAGCAACCGTCCGTACTACGGCGAGTGGCTGCTCGACCTCCAGCGCGCGGACGGCCGCGCGAACCAGGTCTGGACGGTCCAGAAGGCCGCCTGACCCGAGCCGCCGACTGCCGGCGGACGGCTGCCCCCACGGCCGTCCGCCGGCCCCTCACGTTCCACCCGACCACCGCACCGCGCCGCGCGCCCCACCGCGCGGCGGCCCCGCAGCGGCCCGCACCCCGCGGCCGGCACCGCAGCGGCTGCGGCACCCCTCGCATCCCACCGCACCAGGGAGCAGCACAACGATGCGCACACGACACGCTTTCCCCGTCCGCACCGGGCTGGGAGCCCTGTTCCTGTTCCTCGCCCCGGCCCTGGCCCTCACCGTCCCGACGACGGCCCACGCCCACGGCGACACCCTCAAGGTCGTGATCACCGGCCAGCGGGAGGGGCACGTCACCACCGACATCACCTGGGAGAACGACGGGGACGCCATCGACGAGAAGGCCGCTGCCACGGTCAACGCGACCAGCGTGGACGGGACCCGCACCCAGGGGCCCTGGCGGCTGGTGCGGGACAAGGCCGGCAGCGTCGGCTGGAGCACGGCCGAGGTCCTGCCGCCGGGCACCTGGAAGGTCACCATCGACGTCGGGTTCCCCGCGCTGGGGCATGCCGAGGGCGAGGTCTCCGTACCCGTGGTGGATCCCGTGCCGCCCGCGGGTTCGGCGGCGCCGACCGCTCCCGTGCCGGTCGACCCGTCCGCCCCGGCAGCACCCTCGGCCGTGCCGTCGGTGGCGGCTCCGGCGCAGTCCCCGTCGCCCGCCGGCGTGCCGGCCCCTCCGGCGTCCCCGTCGGCGTCCGCGGCCGCGGACGAGGAAGGCGGTGACAGCACCGTCTGGTGGACCACGGCGGGCGTGGCCGTGATCGCCCTCGCTGGCGCGGCCGTCGGGGTGCTCGTACGCCGGGCCCGGGCGCGCCGGCTCTGAGCGCACGGTACGCGCCGGGCGGGCGCCGGGCGGGTGGCCGTCGGCCCCGCCCGGCCGGATCGCGTCGGCGACCTGACAACCAAACCGGACCGCGTTGACGCTCCGCCGGGCGATGCCTTTCGCTCGGGGCATGCAGATCACCGCCACCACCGTTCGTTCCACCGCCCGGGTGGCCCGCCCCTTCCACACCTTCGAGGGGGAGGGCTTCCCCGTCCGCCGCCCCTTCCCGCAGCCCCGACTGCCCCTGGTCGACCCGTTCCTCACGGTCGACCAGATCGGCCCGCACGTGCTGGGCCCCGGTGAGGCCAAGGGCGCGCCGCCGCTCCCCCACCGCGGTTTCGAGATCGTCCAGTACGTCATCGACGGCGCCGTGGAGCACGTCGACTCCGCGGGGAACGAGCGGGTCATGAACGCCGGCGAGGTCCAGTGGCTGACCGCCGGCTCGGGCCTGGTCCATCTCGCCCGCCCGACCCCCGAGCTGCTCGCCGACGGTGGTCCCCAGCACCTCCTGCAGATCTGGGTCAACCTGCCGGCTCGCCTCAAGGCGACGCCACCGCGCGTCCGGTACGCGTCCGCCCCGGACGGGATCCCGACCGTCACCACTGAGGACGGCACCGCCGAGCTCACGGTGATAGCCGGGTCCACCCACGGGGTGAGCGGCCCGTTCGACCCCCTCACCCCCGTCCTCATCGTCCACGCCCGCCTCGCGGCCGGCGGGCGTGCCGAGTTCGCCGTTCCCGCCGGGCACAACGCCATGCTGTACGTCCTGTCCGGTACGGCGGCCACCGCGGATGCCGAGCTCCCCGACGGCCACCTCGCCATCCTCGCCCGCGACGGGGAGCGGTTCGCCGTCTCCGCACCCGGCGGGGCGGCGGAGGTGCTCGTCCTGGCCGGAGAGCCGACCGGTGAACCGGTGGCCCGCAGCGGCCCGTTCGTCATGAACACCTCCGCCGAGATCCGCCGGGCGCAGCTCGACTACCAGCACGGCCTGATGGGCCGCATCGACATCGACGCGTGAGGGCGTCCGAGTCCCGAGCCTCAGACCGGCTCGGCGACCTTCACGGGGGCGGGTGCCGCCGGTGTGACCACCGGGGCGGCGGCGCCGATACGGCCGGGTAGCCCCAGCCGGGCGATGACGGCGACCAGGGCGAAGGCAGCGGCACCGATCCAGAAGGTGGCGGTGAAGCCGGACTCGGCGGGCAGGGCGGGAGCGCCGGCGGGCAGGTGCTCGACGGTCCGCGAGGCCAGGATCGTGGTGACGACGGCGCTGCCGATCGCGCTGCCCGTGGAGCGGGAGATCGAGTTGATGCCGTTGGCGATGCCGCTCTGGTGGTGCGGGACGCTCGCCATGATGACGGCGGGCATCGCAGCGTAGCCGAAGCTGACGGCCGCGCCCACGACGACGCCGGCGCCGATCACCGAGGCGGTGTGGACGTGGTCGAGGGCGAGCCAGCCGAACCCCAGGGCACCCAGGGCGGCGGCCAGGGCCAGCGCGGCGCGCGGGCCGCGGCGGCGGACCAGCTGTCCGCCGACGGGCGAGGCGAGCAGCGAGACGATCGCGCCGGGCAGCAGGAACTGCACGGAGGCCCGCAGGACGGAGGCGTCGAAGCCGTAACCGGTGAGCGCCTCGGGCATCTGGACGAGGTAGGAGACGCCGAGGAAGTTCGCGAACATGCCGAAGCCGACGAGGACGCCGGCCAGGTTGGCCATGAGTACCGGGCGGTGGACGAACATCCGCATGTCGACGAGCGGCTCGGCGACCTTGAGCTCGGTGAGGACCCACACGGCGGCCATGACGGCCGCGCCGGCGAAGCTGCCGAGGGTGCGGCCGGAGGTCCAGCCCCAGTCGTGGCCCTGCGAGACGGGCAGCAGGAGCAGCAGGAGGGTCAGGCCGAGGGTGAGCGCGCCGAGGAAGTCCGTGCGGCCGCCGGTCTTGTGGCGGGTCGCGGGGACCAGGAGGGCGACGGCGAGCAGGGCGAGCACGGCGAAGCCGGTGGCCATCCAGAAGGCGCTGCGGTAGTCGGCGCCGGAGCCGGAGGTGAGCAGGCCGGTGGCGACGAGCGCGAGGCCGCTGCCGAACGCGAGGGTGCCGCTGACCAGGGCCATCGCGCCGGGCAGCCGCTGGGGCCGGACCTCTTCGCGCAGGACCGACAGGGCCAGCGGGAAGATCGCGGTGGCGGCGCCCTGGAGTACGCGGCCCAGGAGCAGCAGGGGCAGCGAGGTCGCGACGGCGGCGATCACGGAGCCCGCGACCATGACGCCGAGGACGGCCACCAGCGTGGCCTTCTTGCCGTGCTGGTCGCCGAAGCGGCCGAGCAGCGGGGTGAAGACGGCGGCGGAGAGCAGGGTGGCGGTGGTCACCCAGCTCACGGCGGCGGTCGAGGTGCCGAGGTCGGTGCGGATGAGGCCCAGGATCGGGACCGGCAGGGTCTGCATCATCGACACGACCATGGCGGCCAGGCTCAGGGCGAGGACGACGACCGTCTCGTTGCGGGTCCTGCCCGGGGTGGGCGCGGGGGCGGCGGTGCTCATGTCGGGGGAACCTTCTTATTGCTTCAGATCACAGATGTTTTATGTCATCAAGTAACTCCGCAGGACGGTAGGCGCCAATAGTTAAGTCAGTCAAGTAAATAGTTGATAATGTCAACCGTCCTCGGTAGGCTCGGGGCATGAGCGCCACGACCCCCGCCACCCCCACCAAGCTCCAGCTGCTGGAACTGCTCGCCGCCATCGGCACCGCCCAGTGGCGCGACTTCGCCGCCGCTGCGGCGCACTACGGGCTCACGTCCACGCAGGCCAAGGTCCTGGCCCAGCTCGACGGGCCGCTGCCGATGCGGGGACTGGCCACCCTGCTCGTGTGCGACGCGTCGAACGTCACCGGGATCGTGGACCGCCTTGAGGCCCGTGACCTGGTACGACGCGAGCCCGATCCGGCCGACCGGCGCGTCAAGAACGTCGTGGCGACGGAGGCCGGCCTCGACGTCATCCGGCGGGTGCGCGAGGAGATGCAGGCCACGCACGGCGCGCTCGACACCCTCGGCGAGGACGAGCGGGCGACGCTGTACGCCCTGCTGGAGCGCCTGCGCCCGGGCCTGGAGAAGAACGCGTAGGGGGACTCCACCACCCCGGCGGCGAGCGCGCCCTACGCGGGCCGGCCAGGAAGGCGCACCACAGCGGTGTGCGCCCGGCTGCGCAGGAGGCCGGTGAACGGCCGGCCGGCCGGGGACGCGGCGACGAGTGCCGCGTCGTAGCGGTCGAGGACCGTACGCGCCCCCTCGGCGTCGAGATGCGCCGGGCCTTCCAGTGCGACGACCAACAGGACCTCGTCCGGCGCTGTTCGCAGGGCGAGCGAGCCGCGGACCACGGCGGTCTGGGCCGGGGCCGCGCCCCGGCGGTACATCACGTTGAAGTTCACGACGCCCCCGCCCAGCAGCCGGCAGCCGGTCGGTGCGTCGCCCGGGAAGTCCTGCGGCGCGAAGCGCTCGTCGACCACACGGCGGGCGCCGGCCACGGTGAGGTCCATCCCCGCCCCCTCGACCAGCGTGAGCGTACGGTCCACCCCGGGGAAGGCCGAGAACGGCCCGTCCGCGACCACCTCGGCGAGGCTGACCCGCCACGTGAAGTCGTCCGTGCCGGCCGCCTCGGGCCAGGCCGCGATCTCCCGGGTCACGCCGCCGCCGTTCTTCCAAGCGCCGGCCGGCCGGTCACCGGCACGCAGGATCCTGACCCGGCTCCCGCCGGGCACGTTCCCGGCTCCCGGTCCGACGTGCATGGCGGTCCTCCCGCAATCCCGCAGCCCTGCGATGGGTGTGGCTGGTGTGGCTGGTTCAGCTCCTGTGACGACAGGAACCTACCAAGGCCGGCGGCCGCTAGACGAGGCCGAGCCCGCGCGGCGGGACGAAGAGGTGGGCGGCCCGGTGCTCGGCGCCCACGAGGGCGGCCCCCGCCCCCAGGTCGGAGGAGGCGGTCTTCTCGACCCGGCGCCGGTGCTCGACGCACCGCGCGCAGGTCGGGGCCCAGTCGGGCAGCAGGTCCCGGTGGGTGAGGGCCATGTGGCGGGCGAGCCGGATCCGGGAGCCGGGGCCGCTGTCCATGGGGTCCCAGTCGACGCCCCGGTCCCCCGTCAGCCACAGCTCCGCCGTGGCCTCCTGGATCTCCTTCATCGAACGGTAGAGGCGGGCACACTTCGTGCAGCCGAACATCCAGGCCGGCGGCAGCGGCCACACGTCCTCGGGACTGAGGTCATCGGCACTCATGCCCGTCACGGTAGTGCCCGCGCGGAGGCCGGTGCAGCCGATCCGCCGGACTACCCCCTCTGCGGTCAACCGCCGGACCAGCAAGCCCCCTTGGCGGTCCGGGGGGGAAGACGGGAACGGGGCCCGCCGCTGACGGCGGGCCCCTGCGCCGGGACTCAGGCCCCGCTGGCCCCGAGCATGTCCTCGCGCTCGACGATCTTCACGCGCTCGCGGCCCTGCGGCTCGCCCAGCGCCTTCTCGGCGGCGTCCAGGCGGTACCAGCCCTCCCACGTGGTGTAGCGGATGCTCCGCTCGGCGAGGAAGGCCTCGACGGCCTCGGGGGCGGGCTCGGCGGGGGTGTGCAGGCGGCCGGCCGCGTGGTCCTCCAGGAGGTTCGCGATCGTCTCGTTCGCGTCGCCCTTGGTGTGGCCGATGAGGCCGATCGGTCCGCGCCGGATCCAGCCCGTGACGTACGTCGACTGCAGGTGCGCGCCCGCCTCCATCACACGGCCGCCCTCGTCCGGGACGGTGCCGGTCTCGACGTCCCACGGAAGCTTGGGCAGCTCGTCCGAGAGGTAGCCGACGGCCCGGTAGACGGCCTGCACGTCCCAGTCGGTGAACTGGCCGGTGCCCTTGACGTTGCCCGTGCCGTCGAGCTCGGTGCGCTCGGTGCGCAGGCCCACGACCTTGCCGTCCTCGCCGAGGATCTCGGAGGGCGACTCGAAGAAGTGGAGGAACAGCTTGTGCGGGCGCTCGCCGATGTCGCGGATCGCCCAGTTCTCCAGGGTCTTGGCGACCATGTCCGCCTGCTTGTTGGAGCGGCGGGTGGCGATCGAGCCCTCGTCGTAGTCGATGTCCTCGGGGTTGACGATGACCTCGATGCTGGGCGAGTGGTCGAGCTCGCGCAGCTCCATCGGGCTGAACTTGGCCTGGGCGGGGCCGCGGCGGCCGAAGACGTGGATCTCCAGGGCCTTGTTGGCCTTGAGGCCGTCGTAGACGTTCGGCGGGATCTCGGTCGGGAGCAGCTCGTCGGCGGTCTTGGCGAGGATGCGGGCGACGTCGAGGGCGACGTTGCCGACGCCGAGGACGGCGACCTTCTCGGCCTCCAGCGGCCAGGTGCGCGGGACGTCCGGGTGGCCGTCGTACCAGGAGACGAAGTCGGCCGCGCCGTAGGAGCCGTCGAGTTCGACACCGGGGATGGTGAGCGCACGGTCCGCGGTCGCGCCGGTGGAGAAGACCACGGCGTCGTAGAAGGAGTGCAGCTCGTCGAGGGTGATGTCGTTCGGGTAGTCGACGTTGCCGAAGAGGCGGACCTGCGGCTTGTCGAGCACCTGGTGGAGGGCGGTGATGATGCCCTTGATCCGCGGGTGGTCGGGGGCGACGCCGTACCGGATCAGACCGAAGGGGGCGGGCATCCGCTCGAAGAGGTCGATGGACACCCCCGGGTCGGCGGCGGCCTCGGACTTCAGCAGCGCGTCTGCTGCGTAGATTCCGGCGGGGCCGGCGCCGACGATTGCTACCCGCAGGGGGCGAGGCATGACATGTTCCCTTCGACCGGAAAAACTAGATCAAGGGGAACCCTAAGCTAAGGGCACCCTAACCCGGCACCCACCCCCTGTTTATAGCCACATAACCTTAACTTATGACCCTTCAAAGCCTTCCTTGGGTAACCGGCCTGCACCCTCAGCGTTCCGGGGGAAACTAGGAGGAACCGGCACTATCGGGAGGTGGCTGATGGACCCCGTCGCCGCATTGCAGCGGATCGCCTTCCTGCTGGAGCGAGGCCAGGCGCCGACCTACCGGGTGCGGGCCTTCCGCACGGCGGCGGACACGGTGACGCGGATGGGTGCGGACGAGGTCACACAGCGGATCGCCGCCGGAACGCTGGAAACCGTCAAGGGAATCGGGCCGAAAACCGCCCGTGTGGTGCAGGAGGCCCTGGCCGGGAACGTCCCCGGTTACCTGCAGAAACTGGAGGACGAGGTCGCCGCCCATCCCGATGGCCCGTCCGCCACACCCGCCGCCCGCGCGCTGCGCCGGGCCCTGCGCGGGGACTGCCACCTGCACTCCGAGTGGTCCGACGGCGGCAGCACCATCGAGGAGATGGGGCGGGCCGCGGCAGACCTCGGCCACGAGTGGGCCGTGCTCACCGACCACTCGCCCAGCCTGACCGTCGCACGCGGCCTGTCACCCGAACGGCTGCGCGAACAGCTGGACGTGGTGGCGGAGCTCAACGAGACCTGGGCACCCTTCCGGCTACTGACGGGCATCGAGTGCGACATCCTCCTCGACGGCTCCCTCGACCAGGAACCGGAGCTGCTGGACCGGCTGGACCTCGTCGTCGCATCCGTCCACTCGAAGCTGCGGATGGACTCGCCCGCCATGACCCGGCGGCTGCTCACCGCCGTGCGCAACCCCCTGATGGACGTGCTGGGCCACTGCACGGGGCGGCTGGTCACCGGGCGGGGCCGCCCCGAGTCGCAGTTCGACGCCGAGGCCGTGTTCGCCGCGTGCGCCGAATCCGGAACCGCCGTGGAGATCAACAGCCGGCCCGAGCGGCTGGACCCGCCGCGCCGGCTGCTGCGGCTCGCGGTCGAAGCCGGAACGCTCTTCGCCATCGACACGGACGCACACGCGCCGGGCCAGCTGGACTGGCAGCCGACCGGCTGCGAGCGGGCCGTGGAATGCGGGGTGACCGCCGAACGCGTCGTCAACACGTGGAAGGAGAAGGACCTGCTGGCCTGGACCCGCACGCGCAAGCCGCCGCGGGGCCGCAGCGGGCGCGGCGCCGGCTCCGCCCCTTAGGACGCACGCTCCGCCGCCGGATCCCGCTCCCGTCCCCGTGCCGGTGACCGTCCCGGTGACCGGTGACCGGTGAAGGGTCGACGCGGGTGGCGGTCCCCCTACCCCGTCACCCGACTGCGTTGCGCCGTTCGTGCGGGACGAACGGGTGAGGGCCGTCCCTGGCGGGGCATGCGGGGCGGTGGTTCGAGATGCGTCCCCGCGGCACTGCTGCTTCGCTGAATGCGCTCTTCCTACCCTCCACCCCCGAGGAGTGACCATGAATGCTTCAGGCGGATCCAGCGGCCGTGTCCGGCAGTTGCGCGAGAAGGCGCAGGAGCTGAGCCAGGCCGCCGAACGCTCCACCGACCCGGACGAGCGCCGCCGGCTGCAGGACAAGGCCCGCCGGCTGCGCGAGCAGAGCGAGCAGGAGAGCAAGATCGACGATCGGGGTATGGATCCGATGTAGGCGTCGATGGTCCAGGGCATCGGCCGGCAGCCGCAGGGCACCGGCCGATGCCGTGTCCCTGCGGCGGTGCGGACGGAGTCTGGGGACGGTGGATGAAGGCGACACAAGTACTGGCCGACGGGTACGTACGGATCCGGGAGGTGGTGCACGAGGCGGTCGAGGGGTTGTCGGCCGAGGAGCTGAACACCCGGGTCGACCCGCAGGCGAACTCGATCACCTGGCTGGTGTGGCATCTTACCCGGGTGCAGGACGACCACGTGGCGGACGCCTCGGGCCTTGAGCAGGTCTGGACGGCCAAGGACTGGGCGACCCGCTTCGCACTGCCGCTGCCCGCCGGCGACACCGGGTTCGGACACACCGCGAAGCAGGTCGAGAAGGTCCGCGTCGACTCGGGCGACCTACTGCTGGGCTACTTCGACGCCGTGCACGAACAGAGCCTGGGCTTCATCCGGTCACTCGCCGCGGCCGACCTCGAACGGATCGTCGACGAGGGCTGGGACCCGCCGGTCTCCCTGGGGGTGCGGCTGGTCAGCGTCCTCGCCGACGATCTGCAGCACGCCGGCCAGGCGGCGTACGTACGGGGCCTGTTGCGGCGGCGCTGAACCGTGCCCCACCTCCCCACGTCCGCATCGCCGCCGTAGCCGCCGCCCCCAGGAGCCTGCACCGCGGCGGTGCAGGCTCCCGGGGCCGCGAGGTGGACGGGTGGGGTGCGAACTCCCCCGCCCGGTCACGAGGCCGGTGGCCCCGACAGCGCCGCAGTGCGTCCCGTCCGACCGGAGGACCGGCTACGGGACGGGCTGCGCCCGCGCCGGCGCACCCCGGGCGGCCGGCGCTCCCGGTGGCCGCGCTCCGGGGCCGGCGCCCGGCTCGGAACGGGCCCCTTAGGCTTGCCGTCATGGCAACCGACGATGCCGCCGTCCTGGCCTCCGTGGGCCCGCGGCTGCGCGCCCTGCGCAAGAAGCGCGGCATCACCCTGACCCGGCTCTCGGAGACCACCGGCATCTCGGTCAGCACCCTGTCCCGCCTCGAGTCCGGCGAGCGCAAGCCCAACCTGGAACTGCTGCTACCCCTGGCGCGCGCCCACGCGGTGCCGCTCGACGAACTCGTCGGGGCGCCGCCCGTGGGCGACCCGCGGGTGCGGCTGAAGCCGATCCGGCGGGCCGACACGACGATCGTGCCGCTGACCCAGAACCCCGGCGGACTCCAGGCGTACAAGATGGTCATCCCGGCCGGCCGCAGCACACCCGACCCGCGGACCCACGAGGGCTACGAGTGGCTGTACGTGCTGAGCGGCCGGCTGCGGCTGGTCCTCGCCGAGCGCGACCTCGTCCTGAAGGCGGGTGAAGCCGCGGAGTTCGACACCCGGCTGCCGCACTGGTTCGGCAGCACCGGGGAGGCCCCGGTGGAGATCCTCAGCCTGTTCGGCCCGCAGAGCGAGCGCGTGCACGTCCGGGCCAAGCCGCGGGACAAGTAGCGGGCGGCCCTCGCGGGCGGCCGGCGGCTGGGGCATGATCACAGTGATGGAATCTTCACTGCCCTTGGTCTTCCTCGACGTCGACGGTCCGCTGATCCCGTTCGGGGCGACGCCGCGGGACCTCCCGCGCGGCTACCCGTCGTACGGGCCCGCCGACGACGGGAATCCGCTGCTCGCCCGGCTCGATCCCGCGCTCGGGCCGCGCCTGCTGGCCCTGCCCTGCGAGCTGGTGTGGGCCACGACCTGGGCGGCCGACGCCAATGCCTGGGTCGGCCCGCGGATCGGGCTGCCGGAACTGCCCTTCGTCGTCTGGCCCGACCCGTCCGACGAGGACGGCCCGGGCGCGGTCGGCGGCCGGCCGCACTGGAAGGTGCACGCCCTCCTCGACCACGCGGCCGGGCGGCCGTTCGCCTGGGTCGACGACGAGATCGGCGACGCGGACCGGACGTGGGTGGACGTCCACCACCCGGGCCGGGCCCTGCTGCACCTCGTCGACGCCCGGTTCGGGATCACCGGCGCCGACTTCGCCGCCCTCGACGCCTGGCTGCGCGGCCCCGCCCGGCTCCGGTGGGAGGGGCGCGCAGCGCGGGCGGCCCAGCGGCCAGGCGCAGGGTGCCCCGGGTGAAGCGGCAGCCGGCACCGCCGGAGCAGCGCCCCGATCACCCGTAGATCAGCCGGTGGCCCCCGCCGGGGGGCCTGCCGGGCTGACGGCGGGGGCACCCGGGGCCCGCCGGGCCGGCCGGGCCCAGGCTCCGCGTCTCGCCCCCTGCCGGTGCCGGGGTCAGACCCAGGACGCGGCCACCAGGGACCGTTCGGCGGCCGCCAGGTGGGTGGCCGCGGACAGCCAAGCCCGGGCGTAGCCGTCCGCCGAGGGGTCGGTGAGGCGGCCGAACGCGTCCCTGGGGCGCCGGTCAGCCTCCGCGGCCAGGGCCGTCGCCAGCTCCGCGGCCGTGGTGAACCCGGCCCGGCGCAGCGGCCCGTACGCGGCCTGCGGCTCGCTGCCGCGGGCCGATTCGGCGACGGCCCGCCGCCCGCCCGCTACACCCGTCTCCAGCAGGCGGCGCACCCGCCACAGCGGAGCGTCGGCCAGCGGGTCCGGCCCGGGGTCCACGGAGCGGGGTCCTGCTCCCGTCGCGGTGCCGGGCGGGAAGTGGCTGCCCTGGAGGCGCTCGTAGCCGAGGTCGGCGCGGCCGAACCACTCGTCGGGCAGCCGTAGCGTGTGCTCCGCACCCGGCACCGGCCCGACGGCGAGGGGCCGCAGGGTCGCGGCGCGGTCCAGGTCGGGGCGGCCCAGGACGCGCAGCGCCAGGCCCGGGTGGGCGGCGATCCGGCGGAGGTTCTCCCGGTGCGGCAGCTCCGGGTGGGGGTGGGCGGCCCGCAGCCGCAGCAGGGGGGCCGGGGCGTCCCCGGTCCGGATCTCGCGGACCAGGAGGTCCTCGCCGGCCGCGCCGACCACCGTGACGTCGCAGCCCAACAGCGCGGGGCCGGCCGCGTCCGGGTCGGGGTCGGCGAGCTGCGCGGCCACGGCCTCGGCCGCCGGGCGGGCGAACAGCGCCGCGGCGGGTTCCTCGGTCCACCGGACGCCCGGTAGCGGGGTCGCCTGCACCCCGCGCCCGGCTCCGAGCCGGCCGTCGGGCGACACCGTGGCCCCGGCGATGCGGAGTCCCCCGCGCGCCAGGCCCGCATGGTCGAGGGTGGCGCCGCCGAGCGCCACCGAGGCGGAGCCGGCGCCCTTGGCGCGGGCGAGGCCGCCGGGACGCACGTCGGAGATGGAGTGGCGTCCCCCGTCGGCCGCCAGCAGGTGGGTGACCACTCCCCCGTATCCGGTCGCGGACAGCACCGGCTCGCGGCACAGTCCGTGCACCCGCAGGCTGCCGCCCGGCCGGTAGGCGCGCCGGGTGCTTCCGGCCAGGGCGGGGTCGGCCGTCCCGGAGGCCAGCACGGCGGCGATGTGCAGGAGGTCGCGGAAGGCGGCGGTGAGGTCGGCGAGCCGGTGGGTGCCGCTGCGCTCCCGGGCGGCGCGCAGGCCGCGCACCAGCCGAAGGGCGGCGGCCTCGGCACGGGGCAGCCCGGCGACGCGGGCGGTGTGCGCGGCGCGCAGCAGCTCGGCCTGGACGACCGCGCCGCCGGCCGTGGCGCCCGCCGCGAGGGCTTCGGCGGCGGCCCGCCACAGCGCGGAGGCGGCGGCGGTCTGCGCGGCGGTCAGGGCGGCCGGGGCGGGAACGGGTTCCGCAGGCGCGGGATCCGCGGCCCGTACGGCCTGCTGCGCCCCGGCCGCGGGCCCGGCCGTCGGCGAGGACTCCGGCGCCGGCGCGGCCGACGGATCGGCACCGGGCTCGGGACCGGCCTCGGGCCCGGGGGGTGCGACGTCGGCGAGCGGGGCCGCACCGAGCACGGCGGCCCGGTGCAGGCAGCGCGGGGCCAGCAGGCAGCTGCAGACGGCCTGCTCCGCCGTGGTGACCGCGCCACCGGGACCGGGCCGTAGGGTCACGACGGCGTCCTCGCCGAAGCGGAAGCCGAGGCTGCCGTCGGCGGCCCGTTCTGCGGCCGGGGTCCCGGCGGCGCAGCCTTCGATGGCGGCGTCGAGCTTCTTGCGCAGCCGGGCGCTGAGGTCCTCCACGGCTTCGGCGAGGACCTCGGGGGCGACGGGCGGCAGCGGCGACGGGGCGGTGCTCAACGGGTTTCTCCACGGAGGCGGTCGCCCACCCAGCGGGCGAGGGCGAGCGGGCTGAGGGCGGCCACCGGCATGCCGGCGGCGACGAGCTGCCGGGCGACGGGCACCGAGTAGCGGGGGGTGCCGGTGTCGTCGAGCGCGGCGCAGCCGAGCAGGTGGGCCCCGGACGCGGCCAACGCGCGCACCTCCCCGAGGAGTCCGCCGATCGGTGCGCCCTCCTCGAAGTCGCTGACCACGACGACGAGGGTGCGGCTCGGCACGGTGATGAGGGAACGGGCGTGGGCCAGGCCCGCCGCAATGTGCGTGCCGCCGCCCACGCGGACCTCCAGCAGCAGCGACAGCGGGTCGTCGACCCGGTCGGTGAAGTCCACGACCTGCGTGGAGAACGCCAGGAAGTGCGTGGACAGGGTCGGGACACCGCCGAGGACGGCGGCGGTCAGCGCCGACCAGATGACCGAGGCCTCCATGGAGCCGGAGACGTCGACGACCAGGATCAGTCTCCAGTCGGCCTCGCGGCGGGCCCGGGTACTGAACACGGGCCGCTCCGGGACGACGACGAGGCTGCCGTCGTCGAGGCGGCGCGTGTGGGCGAGGTTGGCCCGCAGGGTGCGGTCCAGGTCGAGCCGCCCGCCGGGGCGGCGGCTGGGGCGCGGGGTGTTGAGCCCGGACAGCGCCGGGCGCAGCCGGGTGGCCAGCTCCTCGGCGAGCTCGTCGACGAGGCGGCGGACGAGCGGGCGCAGCTTCGCCACCTGGGCCTCCGGCATCCCTCCGGCCAGGGACAGCACCGAGCTGAGCAGCTCCACGGAGGGGCGCGCGGCGGCCGGGTCGAGCTGGGTCAGCACGTCGTGGCGGCCCGAGTCGGCGGCGGCTGCGAGCACCTCCTCGCGGACGTCCGTGCCGAAGAGCGCCTCCAGTTCCTCGGCCCATTCGCGGGCCGTGGGGAACGAGGGGTCCTGGCCGCCGCCGCTGCCCGAGCCGCCGGCGTCCAGGTCGGTGGAGCCCTCGCCGCGGCCGGCGCCGTACAGCTCGTCCAGGGCGTGGGCGTAGCGGCGGGCACCGGCGGGCAACCTGTCGCGCTGCCGGCCGAGGAGCAGCCGCCACCGGTCGGCGGGGGCGAGCCGCTGCGGCTCGGCGGCCTCGGCGGCTCCCGGTCGGGGGGCGGTTACGGCCCCGGGTTCCGGTACGGAGTTCCCGGCCGAGGACGGGACCGAATCCGAATGCGCAGCCGCAGCCGAATGCGCAGCCGGGGCGTCGTGCTCCGGGCGGGGCAGGAACTTCAGCGCCGCGGCCCCAGCGGCGTCCGCGGCGGCCCACAGGGCGAGCAGGGCGGGCGGGGCGTCGAGGGAGACGTCGACGCGGTCGCCGAGCCGTTCGGTCACGGTGGCCAGCAGCCGGTCGCGGGCAGCGGGGGCGAGCGCGTCGAACCCTCCGCGCAGGGCCGGGAGCCGGTCCAGGAAGTCCTGGTCGGTGAGCGAGTCGACCCGGTCGAGGACCGGGACCAGGGCGGCCGCGGAGGACTGGAGCAGCGGTCCGGCCGCGGCCAGCAGGCCGCCCAGACGGCGGGTCAGGGCCCGCCGGCCGTCCGGCGTGGTGGCGCCGTCGATCCAGCCGGCGGCGCGGTCGCCGAGTCCGGCTGCCGCGTCGAGGTCCAGCAGGACCCGGACGGCGTGTGCCGCGCCCTGCATGAGCGGGGACCCGTCGGCCGCGAGGCCGGTGAGGGCCCCGTCCATGCGCAGGCCGAGGTGACGGGCGGCGGCCCGGTCGGCGAGGGCGACGAGGGCGCGCGCGTCGGCGGGGTCCTCGCTGCCGGCGAGGCCGGGCAGGGCCCGCACGGCGGCGTCGAGCAGTTCGCCGGCCAGCGTGCCCGCGGTGGCGCGGACGGTGTCGGAGCCGACGGGGAAGTGCCCGCGGGAGAGCCCTTCCAGCAGGTCCAGCGCTTCCAGCAGCTCCGGCAGAGCGGCGGTCTGCGGCAGGGTGGCGGCCGCCTCGTCGAGTCGTACCGCGACCAGCTCGGGCAGGTCGCAGCGTGCGGCGGCGGTGAGGCCCGCGAGGATCTGGGCGGGGGTCGGGCCGCCGTCGGCGGCGGCCCGGCGGGCGGCGTCGCGCAGGGTGCCGGCGGCCGCCTGGGCGGCGGTGACGCCGCGGACCCCGGCGAGGTCGAGGCGGGCCGGTACGGAAGGGGTCCACTGCAGCCGCCACTTGGTGCCCAGCGCGGTGCCGTCGCCGGTTGCGGCCACGTCGAGCGGCTCCCCGTATCCGCTGCCCAGCACGGCCAGCCGCTGGAGCAGGACCTCGCGGCGCCGGTCGAGCGGGGAACGCAGCGGGTCGAGGCGGACCTCGCGGAACTCGGGGTCCTCGGGGCCGGGCAGCCGCAGCTCGCTGAGCTCGGCCTCGACCCCGGGGCCGAGTCCGGAGCGGGGGGCGCGGGGAGTGATGCGGCCCCGGCCGGTGCCGACGAGGACCACTTCGAGGGCGCGGGCCAGTGCACGGCCCCGACCCAGCGGTTCGCCCTGGCCGAGCACGGTGGTGACGGCCTCCAGGAGTTCGCCGCGGCCGGGGGCGGGCAAGCCGCGCAGGACGGCCAGGTCGCAGGCGAGCCGCAGGGTCTCGGCGGCTTCCCCGGTCCCGGCGGTGTGGCCGGCCCGGCGCAGTTCCCGGCACAGGCCGGTGACGGCGGCGGAGGCCGCGGTCCGCAGCCGCTCCGGGTCGCCGCCGGCCTCCAGTACGGCCTGCTGCCACAAGGGGTCGCGGATGCCGGCGGGGTAGCCGGAACGGGAATCGAGCAGGTCGAAGGAGTAGGGCACGAACGAGGTCACGGCAGCGTCGGCGGCTTCGGCCTCGCCCGCCCCCGCACGGGCCTCGTCGGCGCCGCCCTCGGCGGTGCGGTCGGCCGCGACGGCACCGGAGTCGAGGAGGGCCGGGGCGTGGAAGGCTCCGATCACGGCGGCGACGCGCTTGCCGCCGGCGGCAGCGGCCGCGATGACCGCGCGCATCCGTGCCTCGCGGGCCAGGTCGACCGTGGGGACGGCGGCGGCTGCGTCCTGGCGCAGCGCCCAGCCGACGCCGAGGGCCGCGCGGCGGACGGCCTCCGGCGGGCAACCGGGGGCGAGCACCTCCACGGCGCGGTCCCACAGGTCGTCGCCGTCCCGGCCGGTGCCGGCCGCGCTGAGGGCGCCCGCGTACGAGCGACGCCGGGGGCCGGAGCCGGTGGCGGGGTGGTCGGGGTCGGTGCCCGGGACCGGTTCACCGGGCCCGTCGGGAACCGGGCCCGCGACGGCCTCGGGGTCGTCGGACCGAGGGGTCCAGTCCGGGTCGGAGAGCGGGAGGTCGCAGCACAGCACTTCGGCGCCGCGCGCCCGCGCCCAGCGGACGGCGGCCAGTTCCGGGGAGAAGTCCGCGAAGGGGTAGAACGCGAGTCGGCCCTCGCGTCCGGTGCCGGCGAGGGCGACGGGGGCCCGCGTCTCCGGGTCCGCGAGGTGCTCCAGCCACGGTTGGAAGTCGGCGGGCAGCTCGACGCAGACCACCTCGGCCCCGGAGGCGTCCAGCAGGGCCGGGACCACGGCGGCCAGGGCGGGGCTGTGGTGGCGCACCCCCAGCAGGTAGGGCGTCCGGGACGCGGCGAGCGCCTCGACCGTGTCCCGCGGATCGGCGTACGGATCCGGGACGGCGGCGGGCGCCGGGGCGCCCGCGGGCAGGGCGGTGGTGGTCATCGCAGGCTCCCGCGCAGGTCCCACAGGCGGCGCCACATGGCCGAGCCGTCCTCGGCGCGGCGGCGGACCGGGCCGTCCCAGTAGCCGAGCAGGCGGCCGTGGTCGGCGGGGTCGTCCTTGCGGACCACGCCCAGGAGGTGGCCGGGCAGCAGGTCCAGGACGTCGCCGCCCGGCAGGTAGGCGGCGGCGACGCCCAGCGAGGTCGCCACCTGCACGGCTTCGGCGGTGGACATGACCGTGCCGGGGCGTTCCACGTCCCAGCCCTCGGCGGAGCGCCCCGAACGCAGGTCCCGGAAGACGGTGACCAGCGCGTCGAGGACGGCGTCGTCGACGCCGAAGGCGGCGCCCGCGCGCTGGACGGCCGCGACCGCCTGGCGGCGGATCAGCGTGGCCTCGGCGTCGGCGTCGGCGATGGGGTCGACCGTCTCGAAGTTGAAGCGGCGCTTGAGGGCGGCGGACATCTCGGAGACGCCGCGGTCGCGCAGGTTGGCGGTGGCGATGACCGTGAAGCCCGGGGCGGCGCTGACCACCGCGTCCTCGGTGGCGGTGAGTTCGGGCACGCTGACCCGCCGGTCGGACAGGATCGACACGAGCGCGTCCTGGACCTCGGGCAGGCAGCGGGTGATCTCCTCGACCCGTACGACGCGTCCGGTCCGCATGGCGGAGAGGACCGGGGAGTCGACGAGTGCCTGCGGGGTGGGGCCCTGGGCGAGCAGCAGGGCGTAGTTCCAGCCGTAGCGGAAGGCGTCCTCGGTGGTGCCGGCGGTGCCCTGCACGGTGAGGGCGCTGGTGCCGCAGACGGCGGCGGCGAGCAGTTCGGACAGCATCGACTTGGCGGTGCCGGGCTCGCCGGTGAGGAGGAGGCCGCGCTCGCCGGCGAGGGTGACGACGCAGCGTTCGACGAGGGCGCGTTCGCCGACGAACTTCGGTGCGATGACCAGCTTGGCGGGCAGGCCGGCCCGGCGCTTCGGCAGGGCCAGCTCGGCGCCGTCGCTGCCGCAGACGAAGGTGACGACGGCGCGCGGGGTCAGCGCCCAGCCCGGCGGGCGGGGGCCGGTGTCCTGGGCGGCGAGGAAGGCGAGTTCGGTGGCGTACCGCTCTTCGGCGGGGAGCATCTGGCGGGCCGGGGCGGCGGCAGCGTCTTCGGTGACGGTCGTCATGGGAGTCCTGGAAACTCGAACAAGTAAAAGGAAAAGGAAGGACGAAGGAGGAACGGGGCGAGCGGCCGGCCGGCCCCGCGGGTGGGGCCGGCCGGCGGTGAAGTCAGCGGCGGCGGGGGCGGGTGCGCTTGACCTTGAGCTCCGCGAAGCGGGGTACGTCGCCTCCGGTGACCCGCTGCCAGGCCCTGCGGTAGAGGTCCGCGGCCGGTTCGGCCGGCACCAGGACGCGGAGCACCGGACTGCCGCCGGGGGCGAGGCCCTCGTACATCGGCAGCTTCCACTGCTCGACGGGCAGGTTCGGGGAGGCCATCTCGGACCAGGGGCCGGGCAGGAACAGGGTGCGTCCGGCCCGGGTGCGGGCGGCCGTCACCACCAGGTCGGTGGCGGCCAGTTCGGCGCGGGCCGCCTTCAGCCGGGCCGGCTTCCAGCCCGTCCACCGGGCCGTGT
>NZ_JBHWJJ010000135.1:0-23039 GCF_042732005.1 Streptomyces sp. NPDC059851
CAGCGCCCGATGTGAATACCCTTCTGCTCCCGATCGGGCCTGTACCCTGCCGGCCGCGCCCCCCAGGGCTGGCTGTCCTCCCGCCCGGGGAGGACCGGCAGCCGTGCGGGCCGTTCCTGCCGGGCGTCCCTTCGGCGGGCCGCGCTCGCGCACGTACTGCAGCGCCGGCGCATCCGCCGCCCCGGCGACCGCCGTTCACCCGGACGGCGCCACCGCCGGGACCCGCCTATGCTCGGAGAAGGGGCACGTCCGAGCCCTGGAGGCGGTCATGTCCGATGCGCCCGACCCGGTCGCGGCCGATCTCGCGCTGAAGGCGCGCCACCGGGCCGTGTGGGCCATGGGTGACTACCCGTCCGTGGCCTCGCACGTCGTCCCGGAGAACGGTGCCGAACTCGTGAGGGAATGCGGCGTACGGCAGGGGGACCGCGTCCTGGACATCGCCGCGGGCGCGGGCAACGCGGCCATCCCTGCCGCTCTCGCCGGGGCGGACGTGGTGGCGAGCGACCTCACCCCAGAACTCCTCGAAGTGGGCCAGCACGTGGCCACGGTGCGCGGCGCGC
This sequence comes from Streptomyces sp. NPDC059851, assembly GCF_042732005.1. Lineage (NCBI taxonomy): Bacteria > Bacillati > Actinomycetota > Actinomycetes > Kitasatosporales > Streptomycetaceae > Streptomyces > Streptomyces sp. NPDC059851. Next base: position 561 of record NZ_JBHWJJ010000135.1, read on the forward strand.
ACCTGGAGTGGCGGGAGGCGGACGCGGAGCACCTGCCCTTCGCGGACGGCGAGTTCGACGTCGTGATGTCCTGCTTCGGCATCATGTTCGCCCCGCACCACCAGGCGGCCGCCGACGAGATGCTCCGGGTGTGCCGCCCCGGCGGCACGGTCGGCCTCACCAACTGGACGCCGCAGGGGTTCATCGGCCGGATGTTCGCGACGATGAAGCCGTACGCGCCGCCACCGCCCCCCGGGTCCCAGCCGCCGCCGCTCTGGGGCGACGAGGAGTACGTCTACGGGCTGCTCGGCGACCGCGTCACGGACGTGGACTCCCGCCGCGCGACCGTCCGCGTGGACGCCTTCCCCGACCGCGGGGACTTCCGTACGTTCTTCAAGGCCTGCTACGGCCCGACCATCGCCGTCTACCGCTCCCTCGGCGACGATGAGGACCGGGCGGCCGCCCTGGACGGCGAACTCGACGCACTGGCCGAGGAGCACACCCGGGACGGCGTCATGGAATGGGAATACCTGTTGCTCACGGCCCACCGCACGGGTTGAAGCGGTCCGGCGTCAGAACGGGTCGATCACCACCCGGCCGGTGGAGGCGGCGCAGACGTCCCAGCGGTCCGCCGCCCGGCGCAGTTCCAGGACGACGGCCACGGGAGCGCCGTTCGGCGGGGTGAGGTCCACGTTGACCTCGGCCGTGCCGCCGCTCTCCGTGGACGAGACGATGCGGTGCTCGAAGGGTGCCGCGACGAGGCCGCGCAGCGTGGCCGTCGGATCGCCGCCCGTGCCCGTACAGCCGTTCCCGGTGCCGGCGGCGGGCGCTGCCCCGCCCCGGCCCACGGCATCGAGGTAGTCGTGCACGGTCCGGTGCAGCGGGCCCGTCCCGGAGGATCCGGTTCCTGCGAACACCACCGCCATGACGACCACCGTCACGACCAGCGGCAATGCCACGGCCAGCAGCACGAGCCCTGCCCTCGACCGTCGTTCTTCCCGCACCGAACCTCCTCGCCCCTTCACCGGCACCCGGGCGTTCCGTTCCGCTCGGCACGCGCCCTTCGCCGGGGAGGACGCACCACCTCGCCCGGCCGTTCCCCCGCAGGTCCGGCATTCGCGAACCCGCGTGGGAAGGCGTCCGGAGCTGTGGGCCGCGAGACCGGCCGGCACACGTGGCACGGCGAGGGAGCGGACCGCGCTGCACGGCCCCAAGTGGTAGTGGATCTAGGCTGCTTGCTACCGCAGCGGGCAGCGTGCCCGCGTCAATCGGAGGGAGTACAGACATGCGCACACGCCGGATCCTCGGTGCGGCCATGGCGTCCGCCGCCCTGGTCGGGACCACGCTCATCGCCGGCAGCCCGGCCGTCGCCCAGACCAACGCGGCCTCGGCGAGCTGTACGGCGCTGGCACTGGAGACCGTGGTGATACGCGACCGGATGAACGTCAACGGTAGGGGGCTCGCCCAGCTGAACAAGGGCGAGAGGGCGTCGTCGCCGTGCCAGATGTACTACGGCGGCTCGTACAGCAAGTGCGGCATCATCAGCAACCGCTGGGTGAAGGTCACGAAGCACGGCGTCACCGGATACGTGGTCGGCACCTGTGTGAAGCAGCCCGCCTGATCCGGCGGCCGGCTGAGTGGCGCGGGTCCGGGCACGACGGCGCCCGGGCCCCCGCCCCAGGTGCCGCCGGCGGAAGCAGGGCATCGGACGGGTCGCCGTGGCAGGGTGGAGTCGTGACCATCGAAGTTCGTCCGGCATCGGTCTTCGAGGACGTGAGCGCCGTGCTCGGCCCGAAGTCTCCCGGAGCCAACGTCTGCTGGTGTCTGAGCCACCGGATCCCGTCGCAGCTGAACAACGAGCTCCGCGGCCCGGCCCGCGGGGAGTACGTAGCGGAGCTGTGCCGCTCACAGCCCCCTCCGGGAGTGATCGCCTACGCCGGCGACGAGCCGGTCGGGTGGGCCGCCGTGGCACCGCGCTCGGAGACGTCCTTCGCCCGCAGCCGCACGATCCCCCGCGTCGACGACCTGCCCGTCTGGTCGCTGTGGTGCATCCGGGTCAGGCCGGGTCACCGCAAGCAGGGGATGTCGCACGCCCTCATCACCGGCGCGGTCGAGTTCGCCCGCGCCCACGGTGCACCCGCGGTGGAGGCCTATCCGCTCGACAGCGGCGACGCCCGCGTGGACCTGACGATGGCCTACCCCGGGATCCGGAAGAACTACGAACGCGCCGGCTTCGTCCACGTCGCCGACACCACCTCGGTCCTGGCCGGCCATCCGCGCGTCGTGATGCGACTCGACCTGCGCTGACGGACGGTGCTCTCACGGCCCCGGAGCACCTCGCGCTCAGTCCGGCCGAGGTCCCCGCGGCGTGCCGTGCACGGCGAAGGCCCCGGACTCCGTGGAGGAGGCCGGGGCCTTGATCGAGCGCTGGGCAGGCCTTGCACCTGCATCCCCCCACAGGAAGTGGGGTGCCTTTCCTTGGACCACCAACGCCGGTCCCACCACCGTGGTTTGCGGCGGCGAGCTCGAAATAGATAGTACCGCATTCCACACCTCACGCGGAACCACGTCCTCCGGCACCCGAGGCCCCGACGGGCTCCGCGCGGTCCCCACGCACGCTTGACCTGAACCAAACATGAGCTTTTACGGTCCTCTCAGAGCCGCGGGAACCGAACCCGGGGCCGCTTTTAAGGAGTTCGCCATGACCGAGCCCACCGCCACCGCCGAGGTCCCCGACCGCTACCGCCACGCGGTGATCCCGCACATCATGGTCGACGACGCCGCCGCGGCGATCGACTTCTACGAGCGGGCGTTCGGCGCCCACGAGGACTTCAGGCTCGACGCCCCGGGCGGCGGGATCCTGCACGCCGAGATCCGCATCGGCGGGTCGACCCTGATGCTGGGCGACGCCAGCGTGGACGAGGCGGAAGCCGCCGCCTTCGTCGCGCCGGCCTCGCTCGGCGGGGGCACGACCGTCACCCTGCACGTCTTCGTGCCGGACGTCGACAGCCTCGCCGAGCGCGCGCGGGCCGCGGGCGCCGAGATCCTCCAGCCGCCGACGGACATGTTCCACGGCGACCGCACCGTCGTCCTCAAGGACCCCTCGGGTCACATATGGGTGTTCCTGACCCACCTGGAGGACGTCTCGGAAGCGGAGATCCGCCTCCGTCTCGCCGCCGAGTGACGGTCCCGGTCTCTGGTGCTGCCGTTCGGGCCGCTCACTGGGGGATCAGGTCGATGAGGAAGCGCTGGCCCTCTCCGGAACCGCAGGGTTCCTGGACGAGTTCTGCCCCCGAGACCGCCGCACCGTCGCGTATGCCCAGGCAGAGGTCACTGCGGGAACGCCGCAAGCGGAAGCCGTCGGCCGCCGGGCCGGCGCGCTCGATCCGGAAGAGCTGTCCGTCCTCGTCGGGCTGGCAGTTCTCCCGCGGTTCCACGAACCCCTCGGCGGCACCGCTTTCGATGACGGTCAGGCAGCCCATGCCCTTGTCCACCGGGTGCTCCCACTTGAGGGTGGCCAGGCCCTCGGAGGTCGGTTGGAGGAAGGTGCGCGGGCCCGGGTCGGTGCAGGAGCGCTGCACCGCCACTTCGGAGGCGTAGCGCCCGGAGCGCTCCCGACCTGCGGTCAGGCACAGCTCCGGCGCCTGCGCGGGCCGTATGCGGGCCCAGCTCCCCGCGGACTTCAGGGGCAAGAGTCCTGCCGGCCGGCCCCCGGCCCCTCCGGCCGTCCGTGTGGTCGTGGTCAGGCCGGCGGCGATCAGCGCCACGGCCGCCGCGGCGCCCGCCAGCGCCACCGCGGCCACCGTGATCAGGGTCGGCTTCCGCCGCTTCGTCTCCTCCGGCCGCCCGTACTGCCCGGTGCTGGGGGCATCAGCGTCCGCGTCCGCGTCGGAGGACGCGTCGAGGTCTGTGCGGGGTGTCTCGGGGGCCTCCTGGGCGAGGCGCTGCCAGGCGCCGAGCCACTCCCCCAGTCGCTCCTGGTCGTCGCAGGCCCGGACGAAGGCCACCACCCACTCCCGGCGGGGGAGCGTCTGCTTGCGCAGGACGTCGGCGACCGTGCTGCGCGGGAGGACGTCGCCGCGGGCCGCCGCCCGACCTTCGAGGTCACGCAGCGTCAGGCCGGACCGCGCCTTGAGCGCCCGCAGTGCGGCGACGAAGTCCTCCGTGGTGGACGAATCGCCAGGCCGTACGAAATCTGCGTCCATCCGACCAGGGGTACCGCACGGGCCGTCGCACCGGCAACAGCGCCTGTCCGGACGTCCGGACGCCCCTCGCCGACAGGCCCTCCCGCCCCCGTCCTCCCTCCCGGCGCACGGGAAAGCAGCAGGAGAACGGCGCATTACCACCCGGCGGCGCCCCGCGCGGGGAACGGGGGGAATTCGGCCGAAATCCGGGACGCCCGGGCATGACGTGGCTACCGTTTGCCTCTCGGCGATCAAGGGGGGCGGGAATGCGCACGACGTCGTTGCTCAAAGGGGAGAACTCTGCGCTGATGACGGCACCGGTGGCGTTGGCCGTGTCGGCTCACGGGCTGGCCGTGGACGTCTCCGCGCTGCTGTTGGGAATGGACGGCAAGGTCCGCAGCGACGAAGACCTGGTCTTCTACAACCACCCGACCCAAGACGGCGTGTCCCTCGACGGCTCGACGGTCACGGCCGACCTCGCCCACATGCCGGCCGACGTCGAGCGGGTGGCGGTCGTGGCCAGCGCCGACCCCTTGCAGCCGGGGGCGGTCTTCACCCGCGCCCCGCTCGTCCTGGTCACCCAACCGGGCTCCCCTGCGCTGACCTTCACCGCTCCCGACTTCACGTCCGGGGAGACGGTCGTCGTGCTGGCTGAGCTCTACCGGCGCAGCGCCGGGTGGAAGATCCGTGCCGTGGGACAGGGCTACGCCTCGGGTCTGGCCGGTGTGGCGACCGACTACGGCGTCGACGTCGAACCCGAACCGGCTGCACCCGCCGCGCCCTCCTCCACCCAGGTGCACGGGAGTTCGGGCCCCACCGCGTCCGAGGTGAACCTGGCGAAGGTCGAACGCCTGGCCCCGGGACTGCTCTCGCCGGCACGCCAAGCCGGCAGGATCCTCGCGGACCGGAACGTCTCCGACCGGCGGGCCGCCGTGTACCTGATCCTGGATCACGACTGGCACATGGAGGAACTGTACGAGTCGTTCGCGGTGCAGGCCTTCGCGGAACGGGTCCTGGCGCTGTCGGCCAACCTCGACGACGACGGCACGGTACCCGTGATCTTCTCCAGTGGGGAGCAGCCGTTCCTGGAGGAGATCCGGCTGGACAACTACCGTCGCCGGATCGGTCAGTTGCACACCCAGGTGGACTGGGGGTGGGGCGACGTCGCCGAGGCGATGCGTCGGGCCGTGGGGCACTACCAAGAATCCGGAGCCGCCGATCCCGCCTTCATCGTGACACAGGTCGGTGACGAGCCCTTGGACAAGGCCGAAGTCCGATCGCTGCTGCAGAACACCGCGTCACTGGGCGTCTTCTGGCTGTTCGTCGGATTCGGGCGGGGCAAGCTCGCGTTCTACAAGAACCTCAACGCATCCGCCTCCGCCACCTTCACCAACGTCGCCTTCTACGACGCGACCAAGAATCCGGGATCGGTGCCCGACGAGCGGTTCTACGCCGGCCTCGTCGAGGCATTCGCCGCCTGGTTGCGGCGATGAAGCCGCTGAACCACCGGCTCAGCGACCTGCTCACCTCCCCTGGAGCCGTGCCCCACCTCCGGCGCTACTTCGGCACCGGCCCCTCGCACGACGCGCCGTTCACCGGGAGTCGTTTCGAGCACCTCGCCGGCGGCGGGGACCGACCCGCCGTGGCGAACAGGGTGACCGCCGATGACCTGATCGCCGTGCAGACCCTGTCGGTCAGGGTTCCGGCAGCGGCGGCCCTCGACCTCCTCGAAGGCGAACTTGGCACCCACATGTCCGAGTTGCTGAGCCGCATTCCCTGTGACGAGGACATGGCCGGAGCCGATGCCGCCGACCTCGCCCCCGGGTCGCCGGCGGTGACGGCCTGGGAGGTCCTCTGCGACCAGCCCGGAATCCGATGGGTCACGGCCGGCAAGCTCCTGGCCAGGAAGCGACCCCGGCTCCTGCCGGTCTACGACCAGGTCGTGCGCTGCGTCCTCGGTCGGCCGCAGTCCTTCTGGCTCGACCTCCGTGCCGCGTTGCGCGCCGACGACCACGCGCTCCAGCGCAGGCTGACGGCCCTGCGACAGGATGCGGGTCTTCCGGGGACGGTCAGCGCGCTGCGGGTCTGCGACGTGGTGCTGTGGATGCACCATCGGGTGGACCACCAGCGGGGCCGTTGTTCCTGAGGAATCAGCGGACGATCTTGAAGCCGAAGACGTACGTGCCCAGGGCGGCGGAGGTGTCGATGAACATCCGCAGCATCATCTCGGTCGCCCGGGCGGTGCGGATGCCGCCGAGGTCGAGCACGTCCCGCCAGCCGAGGGCCGTCAGCAGGTCGGTCACCGCTTCCTTGGCGGCGGCGTCGTCCCCGCTGACGAAGACCGTGTGGTCGCCGTCGCCGACCATGGCCGGGTTCGGCATGACCCCGGCGACGAGGGTGTTGAACGTCTTGACGACGCGCGCCTGCGGCAGCGCCCGCTGGAGCTGCTCGCCGAGGCTGTCGGTGTTGACGGGGTCGAGGACGGCCCCGGGGTCGGACCAGTCGTAGGGGCTGGAGACGTCCATGACGATCCGGCCCGCGAGGAGGCCGGCCAGCGGGGTGAGTGCGGCGACGCAGGAAGGTCCGTCGATGGCGTTCACCACGAGCTCGGCGCCCGGTACCGCCTCCTCGAAGGTGCGCAGCTCCAACTCCGGGCAGCGGGCGGCGAGCTGCACGTAGGAAGGGTTGCCGGCCAGGGTGGCACCGGGGTCTCGGGTGCCGACGGTCACCTCGTGCCCCAGGGCGAGGAAGGCGGGGGCGAGGGCGCGGCACACGCCGCCCGTCCCCAGCAAAGCGATCTTCATCGGTCGGGTCCTCCCCCGGACGGTCCGCGTACCCAAGATCGTATCGAACGCACCGTCCCGCAGGTGGGGGGCGGGCGCGCAGCGGCCTCCACGCCCCGGCGCGGCCGGGGTCAGGCCGCGTCGCGCCAGTAGCCCAGGCCGTGCACGCGCTGCTTGGGCAGGCCGAGGTCCTTGCGCAGGTAGCCGCTGAGGGTCCGGGTGGTGGCCGTGTCGCAGGCCAGCCACACGTACGCCGACTGCGGATCGGCCGCCAGGGCCGGCAGTTCGGCACGGATCCGCTCGACGAGGGCGGCGCCGCCGCCGGAGCGGGGGACGCGGCGGATCTCGTGCCGGTCGGGGTCGAGTCGTACCGGCAGGTCGGCGTCGGCCTCGTGCTGGGTCTCGAACCAGATGGTGGCCGGGGTCTGCGGGTAGGCGTCCAGCAGGGAGTTGATGGCCGGGAGGGAGGCGGGGTCGCCGATCACCAGCAGGCGTTCGGGGGCCGGCACGGGGGCGGTGAAGCCGGTCCCCTGCACGGTGGCCTCGATGGTGTCGCCGGGATCGGCGTTGCGGGCCCAGTCGCTGGCCACCCCGTCGTGGAGGGCGAACTCCAGGGCGAACGTGCCCGCCGCAGGGTCGGGGTCGACCAGGGTGTAGGCGCGCTGGTGCGGCTTGCCGTCGTCGTCGAACCAGAGGCGGACCCACATGGTCGGGTGGAGGGACTCGCCCGCGGCCGCGAGCAGCCCGCCGTCGGTGAACCGGACGCGGCGGTAGTGCGGGGTGACCTGCTCGGCACCCGTGACCGTGAACGTGAAGTCCTTGCCCCGCAGCAGTTTGAGGACCACACCCTCCCAACCCTTGGCGACGCCCATGTCCGCCCCTTCCCCTGAACCCCGATACAGTAAGGCGAGCCTAACCTAATGCATTTGGGCGTCAGTGTGCACACCGAGGTCCAGCACCTGCTACGAAGGAAAAGAACCGTATGAGACCCGACTCCACCGCCCTCGTTCCCCCGCGCGCGGACGTCTACACCGAGGCCGTCGAAGGCTTCGGCACCGTCCGGTTCACCCCCGTCGACCCCGCGGCCGACTCCGGCGTGCTGCACTCCTGGGTCGCCGAGGAGCGCGCAACGTTCTGGGGCATGAACGGCGCCAGCCGGGAACTGGTCCAGGAGATCTACGAGGACGTGGACCGGCGCGACACCCACCACGCCTTCATGGTCCGGCTGGACGACGAGCCGGTGGCGCTGTTCCAGACGTACCAGCCGGAGGAGGACCGGGTCAGCGAGTGCTACGAGGTGCGGGAGGGAGACATCGGCGTCCACCTGATGCTGGCCCCGGCGGCGGGCCGGCCCCGCTCCGGCTTCAGCCGCACCCTGGTCGGGTCCCTCATCCGCTTCACCTTCCGCGACCCGGCGGTCCGGCGGGCGGTCGCCGAGCCCGACGCCCGCAACGACAAGGCCCTCGCGATGCTGGACCGGCTCGGCTTCGTCCAGCACGGGGAGATCACCCTGCCGGAGATCGACCTGCCCGAGGTGTACCTCCCCGAGAAGCAGGCCGTGCTCGCCTTCCTCGACCGCCCCGAGGTGCTGCCGGCCCCGGACGCCGGCACCGGACCCGGGCAGTAGTCGCCGGCACCCACGCGTCCGCCGCGGCCTGTCCTCGCCGTCGCCACGGACGGTGTGCCGTACGGTGGCCGGGCCGTGTCGGTGCGCCGCGGGCACGGCCCGGGCGGAGGCGAGGAGGCGCCGTGGGACGGGTCGAGCACGCAGGACCGGCGGGACCGGGGAGCGGTGGGGAACCGGGGCGCCGGCAAGTGCTGGGACTCGCGGCGGCCCTCGCCGTAACGGCCTCCGCGGCGGCCCGGCCCGCAGCCGCGGCGGACGGCGGCAGCCGGCGGTGTCTCGACGTACGGGCCGAGAACCGGCGGCCCGGCGACGCGGACTGGCGGATCACCCGGGCCGGGGCCGCGCGGGCGATCGAGGGCTTCGCCGACCGCGCCTCGGTCCTGCCGGGCGAGCCGCTCCGCCTGCGGGTGTCGACGACGGCCGCCTCCTACACCGTCTCCGCCTACCGCATGGGCTGGTACGGCGGCACCCGGGCCCGCCTGGTGTGGCGTTCGCCCGAGCTGCCCGGGCGGCTCCAGCCGCCGGCCCGGGTCGACACCGCGACGCGGACGGCGTGGGCGCAGTGGCGGCAGACCGCCGAGGTCGACACCTGTGGCTGGCCGGAGGGCAGCTACTTGCTACGGCTGGACACCACGGACAGCGGCGAGCGCGCCCAGCGGTACGTTCCGCTGACGGTGCGGTCCGCGTCGGCGGCGGGCCGGGTGCTGCTGGTCAACGCGGTCGCCACCTGGCAGGCGTACAACCGGTGGGGCGGGGCCGACCTCTACAAGGGCACGACGGGCAAGAAGGCCTCACGATCGCTCGCGGTCTCCTTCGACCGGCCCTACCAGAACGCGCACGGCGCAGGCCTGTTCCTGACGTACGAAGCGCCACTGGTCACGCTCGCGGAGCGGCTCGGACTCCCGCTGGCGTACGCGACGGGGATCGACGTGGCACGCGACCGCCTGCTGCTGTGCGGGGCGGTGGCGCTGCTGTCCCCCGGGCACGACGAGTACTGGAGCCCCGAGCAGCGCCTGCGCACCACGGCGGCCCGGGACGCGGGGACGAACCTGGCGGTGTTCGGGGCGAACTGCTGTTACCGGCGCGCCCGGTTCGAGGACTCAGCGGTCGGCCCCGACCGGACCGTGGTCTGCTACAAGGAGGACTACGCCCTGGATCCGGGCTTCCGGCGCGGTCTGCCGCCGACCAACGACTTCCGGCGGGCGCCCGCGCCGGAGCCCGAGAGCAGCCTGCTGGGGGTCATCTACGACGGGTACCCGGTCGACGCCCCCTACGTGGTGACCCACCCGGGCCACTGGCTCCTGGCGGGCACCGCCGCCGCGCAGGGCGACGCGTTCGCCCACCTGGTGGGCGTCGAGTACGACCGGATCGACCTCCGGTACCCCACGCCCCGGCCGATCGAGGTGCTGGCGCACTCGCCGGTGGTGTGCAAGGGGCGGCACACGTACGCGGACACGGTGTACGCCTCCCTGCCCTCCGGGGCCGGCCTGTTCGCGACGGGCACCATGCGCTGGGTGGAAGCGCTGGACGCCACCGGGCCCGGCGGAGGGAAGGCGAACCACGGACTGGACGGCCGCGCCGGGGCGTTCACGCGGACCGTCACCGAGAACGTGCTGCGGGCGTTCGCCGCGGGCCCGGCAGGACGGGCACGGCCCGCGGTGGACAACGTGTCCCTCCATTACGGTGTTGACGGCGCCCCGACAGGAGCGGCCTCCGGCGTGTAGCCGGGGCCCGGCCGGCCGGAACGGCTACCCTCGGCGTCCGATCCGCGGACCGGCGGGATGCCGGCCCGTCGGTCCGCCCGGCCCCTTGGAGTAGGCGTTGCTCCGTCTTGCCACTGCGCTGACCCTGCTGACGACGCTGGTTTCGGGTGCGGCCTGGGCCGGTCCGCCGCCGTCCCCCGCCGACCGCGCCGCACCGGGCAACGGGACGAACGTCCTGGTCGTCGGAGTCGACAGCCGCACCGGGCTGTCGAAGGCGGAGAAGGACCGGCTGCACGTCGGGGGCGCGGGGTGCAACTGCACCGACGTGATGATGTTGGTGCACCTGTCGCAGGACACCCGCCGCGCCAGCATCGTGTCGATCCCGCGCGACTCGTACGTCGAGTACGCCGACGGCAGCGGCGTCTTCGGCAAGATCAACGGGGCGTACGCGCGCGGCCGGGGACCCCTGACCGTCAAGACCGTCGAGAAGGTGACCGGCCTGCACGTCGACCACTACCTCGAAACCGGGTTCACGGGCTTCGAGCAGGCCGTCAACAGGCTGGGCGGGGCAGCCCTTTGCACCGACAAGGCCCTCAAGGACGAGAACTCCGGCCTCGACCTGACGCCCGGCATGCACCACGCCGACGGGAACGGCGCCCTGCGCTACGTCCGGGCCCGGCACGTCGAACGACCGGGCGACCTCGGCCGCGTGCGGCGCCAACAGCGCGCCGTCTCGGACCTGCTGACCCGGCTCACCGTCGAGGGCGCCCTGGCCGACCCCCTCGCCGCGGCCGACACCGCCCGTGCCCTGCTCACCTCGGTGCGGACCGACACCGGCACCGACCTGGCCGATCTGGTGCGCCTCGGCACGGCCCTCGGGAGGCTGCGCCCGGAGCGGACGGAGTTCGTGACCGTCCCCATCAAGACCTTCGACCACCGGGTCCCCGGCGTCGGATCGACCCTCCTGTGGCACGCGGAACGCTCCCGCGCCCTGTGGGAGGCGCTGGCCGCGGACCGACCGGTCACCGGCGACCGGCGCATCCAGCCCGTCCCCGACACCCCGGCGCCCACCAACCCCGCCGGGATCAAGGTCCGGGTGGACGATGCCGCTGTGGCGGCGGCCCTGCTGGCCGGCGGGTTCGTCGTCACCGACACCTCCGCCCTCGCCCCGAAGGCCCGCCCGGCCGGTCCGCCGATGATCCGGTACGCGCCCGGGCGGGAGAGCGATGCGGCCACTGTGGCGGCGGCCCTGCCGGGAGCCCGCCGGCAGGTCGTCCCCGGCCACGACGCGTACCTGGACGTGGCCGTCGGCGCCCGCGCCGTCACCGTCAAGCAGGTCACCTACGACCGGAACGTCGCCGAGGGCGCTCCGGTCACCGCCGACCGCCTCGGCTGCCTCGCCGCCGCCCGCTGACCTGGTTCCCGTCCGGGTCACTGCCCCCCGGCCGCGGCCGGGGGCGGGGGCGGAGGCGGAGGCGCAGAGCATCCTGCCCATGGCGGGGATCGAGTCCTCGGGGGTGAACGGCGGTGTCGGGACCGTGTGCTACGCAGACTCTGGTCACCGAGGACGGCCGCCCCTCCGCCGTCGTGACCCCTGCCCCCTCACCACCAACACCCCGGCGGTGCAGATGGAGCAGCTGCTGAACTCGGCGCAGTGCGAGGGGAAATGACCTCCGGTGCTGACGTGGCCGCGGACCGCCGCGGCGACACCACGGGACGGAGGGGACTAGGATGTTGATCACAGGGCCCGGGTGCCGTTTCCCCCGTCGGTATCCGGGCCCTGCATGTCCTGTGGACACGGCAGAGGGGCTCCGGTTCTCCCGGAGCCCCTCTGCCGTGTGCGTACGGGCCCGCCCCGCCCCACCCCCGTGGGGGCAGAGCGGGCCCGGTCATGGGCGCCCGGTCACGCGGTGAACGCGGGCGGCTGCGCGGGCTCGGGGAGCTTGCGCGCCAGGTGCTTGGCCATGTCGATGACCGTGCGGTCGGCCAGGTAGGGGCCGATGATCTGGATGGCGAGGGGCAGGCCGTCGGTCGTCCGGCCCGCGGGCATGACCACGGCGGGCAGCCTGACGTGGCCGGCCAGGTTCAGCCACGCCGTCTGGTCGAAGTACGGGCGCTTCTGCCCGTCGACGGTGATGAACCGGCTCGGGACCGGGGTGGACGTCTGGTCGTCGACGCAGGTGCTGGGGACGGCCGGGGTGATGAGGACGTCGTGGTCGGTGAAGTAGTCGGCCCAGTGGCCGCGCAGCTTCTCGCGGTCCTCGTTGGCGCGCAGCCAGTCCCGGTGCCGCATGGTGCGCGAGTGCAGGAAGAGTCCGCTCGGGTCGTCGGCGGGGATCCTGTCGGCGGCGGCGACGTCGTCCGCGAAGCCGGCGTCGGTGGCGGTGGCGCTCGCCGTCGCGAACATGAGGCGCTGGAACAGCCGGTCGCTCTCGGCCAGCTGCACGGGCCGGGTGGTGTCGTCGACGGAGGCGCCGGCGGAGCGCAGGATTCCGGCGACCTCGTCGAGGAGCCGACGGATCGTTTCGTCGACGTGGCAGTACGGGTCGTCCTGCCACAGGCCGACGCGGTAGTCGGCGAGGCGGCGGCGCCGCGGCGCGGGCAGCTCGATCCGCCACGCGGCGGCTTCGGCGGGGGCCGGGGCGGCCAGGACGTCGAGGGCGACGTCGAGGTCGTCCGGGGTCCGGGCGATCGGGCCGAGGGTGAGCATGTCGGAGCTGGACAGCCAGCCCGGGGGCCGGGGGATGTGGCCGCGGGTGGGGACGATGCCGCCGCTGGGCCGCAGCGCGTACACGCCGCAGTAGGCGGCCGGGAGGCGGAGGGAGCCGGCGAGGTCGGATCCGAGTTCGAGGCTGGAGATGCCGGAGGCGACGGCCGCGGCGGGGCCGCCCGAGGATCCGCCCGCGGTCTTGGTGGCGTCGTACGGGTTCTTCGTCGTGCCGAAGAGCGGGTTCGAGGTCTGCAGGTCCTGGCACATGACCGGGACGTTGGTCTTGCCGACGATGACGGCGCCGGCGGCGCGCAGCCGGGCGACGGCGTCGGCGTCCCGGTCGGGGACGTGGTCGGTGAGGTCGGGTGCGCCGCAGGTGCTGCGCAGGCCCTTCGTCTCCAGGGCGTCCTTGACGGTGACGGGCAGGCCGTGGAGGGCGCCGAGGGGCTTGCCGGTCCTGGCCAGGTGGCGGTCGGCGGCGTCGGCCGCGGCGCGGGCCGCGTCGGCGTCCAGGGTGATGACGGCGTTGAGGCCCGGGTTGGTCCTGTCGATGTGCTGGAGGTACTGCTCCAGCAGGGCGCGGCTGGTGGTGGTGCGGCGGCGCAGTGCGGCGATCTGGTCCCGGGCGGGCGCCAGGTGCAGGGGCGTCGTCGCGGTGGCGGTGGCGGTGCCGCGGGCGCGGGCGGCCGCGGTCATGGTGGCCATGGACGCCGCCGCGGCGACGGCGGTGGAGGCGATCAGCAGGGTGCGTCGGAGGATCACGAACGGGCTCCTGAGGTGGCGCTGCGGACGTCGGATGCACTGCGGCGGTGGTCGACCGTGGGGGGTGTGAAGTACGCGGCGACCCGCTGGAGGTGCAGCAGCTCGTCCTCGGTGGTGGCGAGGGTGAGTTCGGCGTCGGCGTACTCGGCGGGGGTGTCCACGGGGTCGTCGGTCGCGTGCCGGATGAGGGCGGCACGGATCTGGTCGGCGGTGACGGCGGCGGCGAGCTCGGCGGCGGAGAGGCCTTCGCCGGCGCGGCGGGTCTCCGCCTCCGCCCTGGCGGCGGGGTCGAGGTAGCGGCGCATCAGCTTCTGGCCCTGGCGGATCTCGACGCGGCGGCGCAGCAGCGGGAAGTGGGCGCTGCGGCCGCGCAGGACGTCCTGGCCCTGGTGGGTCGGGCGGCGCAGGGTGATGCCGGGGTCGGCCTGGTCGAGTGCGGACCACAGGGGGCCCAGGCGGCGGTAGCTGAGGTGGGCGGCGGCCCAGTGACGGGCGCTGCCGGCCCGCTGGGCGAGGGTCGGGATCAGGTAGCCGATCTGGGTGAGGGTGGCGCCGATGTCGCCGCAGGCCCAGGCGAATCCGTTGAGGTGGCTGACGCTGAATCCGGTCTCGGCACCGATGACGGCCGCGATGCGGATGCCGCTGTAGCCGAGGGTGATGACGGCTCCGACGGTGACGAGGCGCAGGCTGAAGGCGATCGACGGGTTCTTGGCGGTGCGCGCGTACTTCCAGCAGGACACGGCGAGGTAGGTCTCGGCAACGCTGTACGTGCCGAAGTACAGCAGTACGTAGGCCTGGAAGACGGGGTCGTGCGCGTAGTACAGGGAGAAGTCGGTGGGCCGGGTCGTGGCCGGGGTGAGCAGGGCGAACAGCACCGCCATCGCGGCGATGACGGCGGCGGCAGCGGCGATCAGGAGACGGCTGCGGCGGCGGGCCGCGTCGAGGGGTTTCGACCAGTGTGCGAGCACGGTGGCCTGGAGGGCCAGAACGATGATCACGAAGCCCTGGGCGATCGGCACGACGACGTTCGGGACGCCGAGGAGACCGTCGATGCGCACCCACACCCAGGTGAGGGAGACGGCGTAGCTGAGCGCGGAGAAGCCGTAGGTGAAGGCCAGGGCGACGAGCGCCGGGTCGCGGCGGCTCTTGCCCAGGTCCCGTACGAGGATGAGGAACCCCGTCCCGGCGATGGCCAGGCACAGGGGGTGAAGGATGTCTTTCACGGGTCCCTGTTCGGTCAGCGCAGCAGTGTGCGGGTGATGGGGTCGGCTTCCCGGAGGTCCGGCGGCCGGGAGGTGCTCACGTGCTCCTGTAGGAGGGACCCGAGGAGTTCGGCCTCGAACTCCTCCGGCTCGTTGTAGCGGGTCCGGCCGAGGACGAGCTGGACGGTGGCGGGGTCGATGTCGGTGATGAGCCCGCCGAGGCTGCCGGCCTCCACCGAGGCGTTGCCGCGGTGACGCTTGAGCATGTGGCCGAACTCGTGCCCCACGATGATCTCGGCGTGGGCGCGGCTGATGGCGGTGTCGTAGAACACGTAGTCCGTTTCGCCCGTGGCGAGCCACAGGCCGCACGGGGCGGAGGCGTCGAGGGAGTCGGGGTCGGTCGGGTCCGAGACGAACGGCATGAGCCGGATGGACCGGCCGAGGTACTCCTCCATGAAGGGCACCAGCTCCAGGACGCTGTCGACCGCGGGCAGGCCGAGGTTCCCGACGAACTCCCGGCTCCGGCGCTCGACCTCGTGGGCCTCGTCGGCCTTGCGGACGGTGCCGCGGCTACGACGGCTGAGCCACATGGGGGTTCCTCCTCTCCTGGCGACGTCGGCCGCTGCTCAAGGCAGTTCCCTCTCGGGGTCGGCGGGCAGACCTTCCTCTTTGCGTACGGCTTCGAGCGCTGCCAACACCTTGCGCTGGCCGGCGGCGGAGACGCCCATCGCACGGAGGGCGATCTGTTCGACGCCGTTCTCCTTGAGCTTGCGCAGGATCTCGAACTGGGTGGTGACCTTCCGGGTGACCTCGTCCTCGACGAAGTAGGCGGCCTCCACGCCGAAGAACCGGGCGAGGAGCGGGACCATGGTGATGGTCGGGGTGCGCTTGCCGGCGCGGAGCAGACTGATGTGGGACCGGGTGTAGCTGTCCTCGCCGTACGACGAGATGGTGCGGGCCACGTGGGCGTTGGTGTATTCCTCCGCGCCCGGCGGGCGCACCCGGTCGAACAGGAAGTTGAGGCGTTCGCAGAAGGGAGCGCCGGCACCCGGGATCGGGACCGCAGCGGAGGCCCGGCCCGGCCCGGACGTGTCCGGTCCGTCGGGTCCGTGTGCTGATTCCGCCACTGCCTGCTACCCCTCCCTTCCGCAGGCGTGACTATAGTTGACGCCCGTTGTGCGTAACTATAGTTGACGGATCGAAACCTGCAAGCGGTCATCCGAATGCCCTGCCGGGTCGCGGCGTCCGAGGGCCCCCTTTCCGCGTTGACTGGTCGCATGCGAAAGACTCCCCAAAAGCAGAAGCAGAAGCAGGGGCGCACGGCCGGGCGCGCGCTGGCCGGCGCCGTGGCGGTGGCGGCTCTGTGCACGGCGGGCTGCTCGAACGGCGACACCCCCGCGGAGGTCGCGTCCAGGGCGGCGTCGGCCGTGGCGTCCGCCGGTGCGGAGGTCTCTGCGGCCGCGTCCAGGGCCGCGGACACGGCGGCTTCGGCCGCCGCCGAGGCCCGGAGCAAACTCGACGGGATCAAGGGCGGCGTGAACGCGAAGGAGGCCGTCACCCTCGGGACCGCGTCCACCGACGCGAACGGGACCACGGTGGTGCCGGTGACGGTGGACAACACCGACGACTCGACCAAGTCCTTCGCGGTACAGGTGAACTTCAAGGACGACGGGGGCAACGTCGTGGACGTGGTCGTGGTGACCGTCGACAACGTGGCCGGGAAGGCCAAGGGCGAGGGCACGGCACGCAGCACGCACCAGCTGTCGGGCAAGATCACCCCGGAGACCGCCAGGGCCGTGCGCTACTGACGCGGCACCGGGCGGCGCCCCCACACGGTGAGCATGCCGGGGCCCAGCTCGGCGAGGGCGGGCGAGGCCAGGTAGGTGAGGGCCCCGTCGAGGGTGGCGGCATCGAGGCGGCCCGCCAGCAGGTCGGGCCGCATCCGCTCCCAGGTCCCGCTCCAGAAGGCGGCGAGGGGGGAACCCGGTGTGAGGGGCGGGCACACCAGCTCCGCGGCGACCCCCTCCAGGCCCGCGGCGCGCAGGACGTGCGGGTGGGCGCGTACGGCTGCGATGTCGGTGCCGATGGTCTCGGCGAGCGTCCGCCACACGGCGTCCAGGGTGCGACGGTAGGCGGAGTGCGGGTCGGCGGGGTCGGGAACGTCGGCGGCGTCACTGAGGACGAGGTACCCGCCGGGGTTGAGGCGCTCGACGAGGAGGGGGACCAGATCCCGGCGTTCGGGAAGGTGCACGAGCACGAACCGGGCGTGGACCAGGTCGAAGGTGCCGAGGTCCGGCTCTGCGGCGAGCCGGGTGAGATCCGCTTCGCGGACGCGCAGTCGAGGGCCGGCGAACGGGGCCAGCCGGCCGGTGTCACGGTCGAGGGCGACGACCTCGTCGACTCCGGCCTCCTCGGCGAGCCAGCGGGCCACGGTCCCGGTTCCCGCGCCGGCATCCAAGCACCGCCAGCCGGGGCCGACTCCGAGACTGCGCAACCGGGCACGGGTCAGCGGGTCGTAGACGAGCGCGGCGTGGTCGATCCGCTCCCCCTCCTGCGGGTGTTCCGGCCGGAAGAGGGCCTCGCCGTACCGGCCGGGGCCCTCGTCCGGCGTGCTGCCCGCGGATCCGGGCGGGTGCTCCTCGCGTCCGGGTGCCACCGCCTGCTCCTTCCTCCCGGGCGCGGTACCCGCCCGGCCCTCCAGGGTGGCCGCCGGGTCGCAGGGCCGCCGGGATTGGGCTGGGCGGGGGCGTGGCTACGGTCCGGGACGGAAGCGGTTAGGGGGCGCGGGAGCGGTCAGGGGCGCGGGAGCTCGCGGGTCAGCTTCGACTGCCAGGGACACCAGGTCGACCGGGGCAGGAGCGCGCCGCCCACCTCGTCGAGGTGGTCGTCGACGTACGCGATGCTCGCGTCGCACACCTCCATGGCCATGCCGAAGAAGGCCACCGAGTTGGGGTCGAGGTGGTACTTCCACGGCTTGTTGTACGCGGCGGGCGTCTTGACGATCGTTCCCATGACGCCCACGTTCTCCGTGTCCACGCCCCTCAATATGTCCCGGGCCTGGCGGACCTTGGCGGGGTCGGTGAGCTTGATGACGAACGTGTCCGTGCCGTCCGTGAACTCGAAGTAGCGCGCCGGCCCGGCCGTGACCTGCGCTCCGGTCTCGCCGCCCTGCGCGGCCTGTGCGGGCTGGGCCCAGGCCAGGGCGAGCAGTGAGACCGCCGCGAGCGTGCCGGCCTTGGTGGTGGTGCGTCGCATGACTGATACCTCCGGTGCGGGTGGGTCGTGCGGGCTGCGTGTGCAACCCGTATGCGGCGAACCGTAGTCACGAAGTGGACACAGTGGTCGCTTGTCGCTCAAAAATGCCCTAAAGGACATCATCGAGGCTCAAATGGCCCCTGTCCGGGCTTGATTGCGGGCACCGTAGGCTCCTGCCATGAACCACGGCACCGGCACCGTCCTGCTCCTCCATCCACCCCGGACGTCCACGGCGGAGCTGCTCGGACAGGCGGCGGTCTGGCGCGGGTACGAGGTCGTCGACCGTGCCGCCGGGGCCCCCGGCCGTCGGACGCACTGGTACGGGGGCCCGCTCGCCGCCGACCGACTGGGCGGTTCGCTCGGCCTCGGGCTCCTCGAACCCGCCGACGACTGGCTGACGACGGTGCCGTACGCGCTGCTCGGGCGCTCCGTCCGGCTCACGACCCTCGGCGAGGCGCGTTCCCTGGCGGAGCGGACGTTCGTGAAACCGCCCTCCTCGAAGATCGAGGCGCTTCCCGCCGCCGTGTACGAGGACGGCTCCCGGCTACCGGACGGCCTTGACGGGGCGACGCCCGTACTGGTCAGCTCAGTGGTCGAGTTCGCCGCCGAGTACCGGCTGTTCGTGCTCGACGGCGAGGTCCGCGCGGGCAGCCGCTACGCGGTGTACGGGCGCCCCGATCCCGCACCGCTGGAGCCAGGGGTCCTCGGCTTCGCCCGGGAGGTGCTGGGCGCCACGGCGGAGGACCTGCCGAGCGGGGTGTGCCTCGACGTGGGGCGGCTCGCCGGCGGCGGCTGGGCGGTGGTGGAGGCCAACATGCCGTGGTTCGCGCACTGTTACGCCGCCGAGCCCGACCACGTCCTGGACGTCGTCCTGCGCGCCGCGGGACCGAGGGAGGACCTCCGCGACCGGGACCTGCGGTTCCTGCGCGGCACCACGGGCGGCCCGGCGGGCATTCCGGGCTGAGTTCCCGAACGCCCCTGCGGCGGTGTGTCGTCAGTGGCCGCGGCTAGTGTTCCGGCAACTGGTCGAGCGGGGGAAGTGGAGGGCACGTGCAGGGCTGGGAACATGTCGGGGACGGTCCGGTCGAGCCGCGCGAGAAGGAAGGGAACGAGCAGGCCGGCGGGAGTGGGGCCGGCGCCCCGGGATCCGCGGCCGCATCCGGCCCCCGTCCCGGGGCGGACCCTGATGGCGCGCCGGAGACCACGGCTGACCCGCAGGCGTGCGCGGCAGCGCGGACGGCGCCGGTCCGGCTCGACGAGGACGCCTTCGAGCTCCCCGACACCTGGAAGCGGAACGTCCTCCCGCGGCGCGGCGGGAAGTTCCGGCCGGTGTCCGCGTCGGCGACCGCGCCCGCCCGGACCGATGCCTGGCTGGAGCAGGAGTCCGAACAGGTCGCCCGGGTCCTGGACTTCCGGGAGAGCGATCCGGTACTCGTCGCGGCGGCCCGCGCCCACCTGGCCGGGACGCCCGACCCGCTCGGCGCCGCCGTCCTGGCACACCTCGTCCGCGCCGGTCACGGCGGCAGCGACCGCGAGCTGTTCGTGGACGCCTGGGCCGTCCGGTACGGCCTGCCGTTCGCCGCCCGTGCCGCCGTCGAGTTCGGTCAGATCGCGCCCGGCTGGTACGCCGTGCACTCCGGCGTGACGGTCACGGGTGTCCGCTGGATCACCGGGACCAAGGGCTGGAGCCATGGCCGGGCCCCCGTCGCCGGACGCGCCCGGCAGCTCCTCGCGAGTGCCCCGAGGCCGACTACAGGGCCGCTGTCGAGGCGCTGGCCGGGCACCGCGACACCCTGCGCCGCCGTATCAACGTCAGCTTCGTCGTCCCCGGCGAGCTGGGCTGGGTCGACGAGTGCTGCGCCGACCGGCTCCCCTCCCACAACGGCTTCCACACCGAGCTGTTCCTGCTCGCCGCCTCCCTCGGCACCCCCGAGCACGTCGCCGCGGTCCGGGCCGCCGGCTTCGACCTCGGCTGGCACGGCTGGTCCACGCAGCTCATCGCGACGTGCGCCGACGGCCTCGGAGCGGCCCTCGCCCCGCTCCTCGCCGATGCGCTCAACAGCTCCTGGGCCGACGCCGAAGACCTGCGCACGCATTCCGAAGCCCTCGTCGAACTCCCCGGCGACGCGGCCTTCCGGGCCCTGCTCGGCCGGATGGACAACCGGACGGTCCGGCCCGCCCTGCTGGCCGCCGCCCGCCGCTATCCGGTGCGCGCCATGCGCCTGCTCGCGCAGAGCACCCGGGGAACCTCCGCGAACGCGTCCCTGGCCCGCCGCATGCTGACGGCGCACGTGGCCGCGCACCGCGAGCTCGCCCTCGCCGTCCTGCCCGAACTGCCCGCCGGCGCCGCCGACGTCGTCGGCCCGTTGGCCCGACGCGAGGGGCAGCTCGCCGTGGCGGACGCCACCGCCCTGCCCGAGGTCCTCACCAGCCCGCCGTGGGCCCGCGTACGCCGCACCAAGCCCCGTACGGTCACCGGGCTGAGCGCCCCCGATGACACCCGCACGGCCTGGCTGCCCGGCGAACAGGAGGAGTGGGCCGCCGCCGAGAACCACATCGCGGGCTGGGCCGCACACCTGGACCTGACGGAGCTCGCCGCCCGGGCGCGGGCGGGCCGGCTGCAGGGCGACTACCAGGCCCTCGTCCTGCTCACGAGGGGCCCCGTCGACGTCGTCCGTCCGGTCCTCGCCGCCTGGGACGCCCACGACTGGACCCACGAGGGCGCCGACGACTTCATGACGCTGATCGCCCGTCACGGAGCGGACGCCCTCCGGATGGTCCTCGGCGTCGCGGCCCGGCTGCCCGCCACCATGGGCGTCCTGCTCATGCCGTACGTCGACCTGCGCACGGCCCGACTCATGGCGGACTGGCTGGTCCGGCTCAAGTCCGCCGGACGCACCGCGCACGCCTGGTTCACCCGGCACGCCGGGGACGCCGCCGCCCTGCTCGTCCCCGACGCCCTCGGGAAGCCCGGCAAGCCCCGTACGGCCGCCGAGGCGGCGCTCCGGACGATCGCCGCCGCGCACGGCCCGGACACGGTCCGGGAGGCCGCCGCCGCGTACGGCTCGCGGGCCGTCGAGGCGATCGGCGTACTCCTCGACGCCGATCCGCTGGTGATCGCACTGCCCGCCAAGACGGTCGAACCCGGCAGCTGGGCCGACCCCGCCGCCCTCCCGCAGCTGAAGCTGCGCAGCGGCGAGGCCCTGCCGGCCGAGGCCACCGGGCACCTGCTCCGCATGATGGCGTTCAGCACCCCCCACAGCCCGTATCCGGGCGTGGAGCAGGTGCGGGAGATCGCCGATCCCGCCTCGTTCGCCGAGTTCGGCAGGGCCGTGTTCGACGAGTGGCGGATCGCCGGCATGCCGGCCGACGACGCCTGGGCGCTGCACCAGCTCGGCGGCATCGGTGACGACGACACCGTCCGGCTGCTCAGCCCGATCATCTGCAACTGGCCCGGGGAAGGCGCCCACCACCGGGCCGTCGACGGCCTCGACGTGCTCGCCGCGATCGGCACCGACACCGCCCTGCTCAGCCTGCACGACATCACGCAGCGGGCGAAGTCCAAGGCCCTCAAGGCCCGCGCCGGCGAGAAGGTACCCGAGGTCGCGGCCGGTCTCGGTCTGACCGGCGAGCAGCTGGCCGACCGGCTGGTGCCCTACTGCGGTCTCGACGCGGACGGCAGCACCGTCATCGACTACGGCAGCCGCCGGTTCACCGTCGGCTTCGACGAACAGCTGGGGCCGTACGCGGCCGACGCCGCCGGCGAGCGCCTCACGGTCCTGCCCGAGCCGGGGGTGAAGGACGACCCGGAGCTCGCTCCCGCCGAGCGCAAGCGGTTCGCCGCCCTGAAGAAGGAGGTGCGGGCCGTCGCCGCCGACCAGGTGCGCCGTCTGGAGGCCGCCATGGTCGACGGCCGCACCTGGACCGCCGAGGAGTTCCACGAGCTGTTCGTCGAGCACCCGCTGGTGGGGCACCTGGCCCGCCGCCTGGTGTGGCGGGCCGTCGTCGGTGACTCGGCCGTCGAGTTCCGGATCGCCGAGGACCGCAGCCTCGCCGACGCCGAGGACGACGGCTTCACGCTCGGCGCGGACGCCGTCCTCAGCCTGCCGCACCCGCTGCAGCTGGGCGTCGACGCGGTGGCCGCCTGGTCGGCGCTGTTCGCCGACCTCGGGATCGTGCAGCCGTTCCCGCAGCTCGTCCGGGCAGCGCACCCGGTCGCCTAGGAAGAGGCCGCCCCGGACCGGACCGGGCTGGCGACCAGCGGGGCCCTGGTG
>NZ_JBHWJJ010000136.1:0-22930 GCF_042732005.1 Streptomyces sp. NPDC059851
CGGGCGTCACCCGCCCGCACCCCCACCTTTTGCTGCTGGGCGGGCCCGGGCGGCTCAGGCCCCCGGCCCGCCTCCCCGTTTTCCGCGGGTCGTGATCACGCGGGGTCGCAGGGGCGGTTTACGCGTGGGGGCGCGGGCCCGCCCCCACGCGTACCAAGGTGAGCCTTACGTGTGAGCTGGAATAGATACTGCTAGCGTGCAGTTGCGCATTGATTGCAATAGCAGTTGGCACGCTGAGGGGACCGGATTACACGCATGGCCATCTACACGCTTCCCGAGCTTCCGTACGAGTACTCGGCTCTGGAGCCGGTGATCAACCCGCAGATCATCGAGCTGCACCACGACAAGCACCACGCTGCCTACGTCAAGGGCGCGAACGACACCCTGGAGCAGCTGGAGGAGGCACGGGACAAGGAGAACTGGGCCGCCCTGAACGGCCTGGAGAAGAACCTCGCCTTCCACCTCTCGGGCCACATCCTGCACAGCATCTACTGGCACAACATGGCCAGCCCGAAGACCGGCGAGGGCGGCGGGGAGCCGACCGCGGCCGACGGCCTGGGCGAGCTCGCCGACGCGATCACCGAGTCCTTCGGTTCCTTCGCGAAGTTCAAGAAGCAGCTGACCTTCGCCTCCTCCGCCACGCAGGGCTCGGGCTGGGGCGTCCTCGCGTACGAGCCGGTCAGCGGCCGCCTGATCGTCGAGCAGATCTACGACCACCAGGGCAACGTCGGCCAGTCCTCCGTGCCGGTCCTGGTCTTCGACGCCTGGGAGCACGCCTTCTACCTGCAGTACAAGAACCAGAAGGTGGACTTCATCGAGGCGATGTGGAACGTCGTCAACTGGCAGGACGTGGCCAAGCGCTACGCCGACGCCAAGGCCAACACCCCGCTGCTGATCCCCGCCAAGGGCTGACCGCAGCCGTCCGGGGGACCGCCCCCGCCCGGGTGGGGGCCGCCCCCGCCAGCCCGTCCGCCTCGTGATCGTCTTCTCAACCTTCACGGGCGGGCGTGTCCAGCAGGAGACCCCCGTGAGGACGTGACTCACGGGGGTCTCCTGTCGCCCTGCGGAGATCGGCTCAGTCGAAACGGGGTCCTTCGTTCCGCGTCCGCTTGATCTCGTAGAAGCCCGGGGTGGAGGCGACGAGCAGGGTCCCGTCCCACAGGCGGGCCGCGGACTCGCCGCGCGGGGTCGGCGTGACGACGGGGCCGAAGAAGGCCACCTCGCCGCCGTCGGCGCCGGGCACGGAGATCACCGGCGTGCCCACCTCCTCGCCGACGCGCGAGATGCCGTTGTGGTGGGAGGCCCGCAGCACTTCGTCGTACTCGTCGGAGTCCGCGTAGTCGATCAGCTCGGCCGGCAGGCCGACCTCCTCCAGGGCGGCGGCGATGACCTCGCGGGTCGCGCCGAGGTCCTGGTTGTGGATCCGGGTGCCGAGGGCGGTGTAGAGCTTGCCGGTGACCTCGTCACCGTGCTTCTGCTGGGCGGCTATGACGACGCGCACCGGAGCGAACCCCTTCGGGCCGAGGATCTCGCGGTAGCGCTCGGGCAGCTCGTCCAGCTTGTTCTCGTTCAGCACGGCGAGGCTCATCACGTGCCAACGCACCTCGACGTCGCGGACCTTCTCGACCTCCAGCATCCAGCGGGACGTCATCCAGGCCCAGGGGCACAGCGGGTCGAACCAGAAGTCGACCGGGGTCTTCTCGCGCACCTGGGTGTCGGTCATGTCTCTCCTTGATCGGACGATCCAACCGTGGTCATGTCTTCCTGGCCAACCGGGCCGGGGCGGGCCGCATTCCCCGTGGGAGGATTCCGCCCAGTATCGAGATCTCGCACGAAGGAGTGCACGTGCCCGGAGAGAATCTGTCCCGTGACGAGGCCCGTGTCCGGGCGGAACTGGTGTCGGTCGACGGGTACGAGGTCTCGCTCGACCTACGGTCCGCCGTGGAGGGGGCCGAGTCCGCCGAGGGTCCGAGGACCTTCCGCTCGGTGACGACCGTCCGCTTCCGGGCGGCCGCGCCCGGCACGTCCACCTTCGTGGACCTGATCGCGCCCTCCCTGAACTCCGTCACCCTCAACGGGCGGGAGCTCGACCCGGCTTCCGTCTTCGACGGGGCGCGCATCACCCTGGACGGCCTGGCCTCCGAGAACGTCCTCGTGGTCGACGCCAACTGCGCGTACAGCCGGACCGGCGAGGGCATGCACCGCTTCGTCGACCCGGAGGACGGCGAGGTCTACCTCTACACCCAGTACGAGCCGGCCGACGCCCGCCGGGTGTTCGCGAACTTCGAACAGCCCGACCTGAAGGCGCCGTACCGCTTCGAGGTGACCGCGCCCGAGGGCTGGCAGGTGTGGAGCAACGGCGCGGAGGAGTCCCGCGAGGGCCTGACCCGGCGGTTCACCGAAACCGCGCCGATCTCCACGTACATCACCTGTGTGGTGGCGGGCCCGTACCACTACGTGACGGACACCTACACGCGCGGGGACCTGACGATCCCGCTGGGCGCGATGTGCCGCAAGGGGCTGGCCAAGCACTTCGACGCGGACGACGTCTTCCTCGTCACCAAGCAGGGCTTCGACTTCTTCCACGAGCACTTCGACTACCCGTACCCGTTCGGGAAGTACGACCAGGCGTTCGTCCCGGAGTACAACCTCGGCGCCATGGAGAACCCGGGGATGGTGACCTTCCGCGAGGAGTACATCTTCCGCGGGAAGGTGACGCAGGCGTCGTACGAGCGGCGCTGCAACACGATCCTGCACGAGATGGCCCACATGTGGTTCGGTGACCTCGTCACCATGAAGTGGTGGGACGACCTGTGGCTGAAGGAGTCCTTCGCGGACTTCATGGGCTCCTTCTCGCAGGTGGAGGCGACCCGCTTCGACACGGCGTGGGTGACCTTCGCCAACAGCCGCAAGGCCTGGGCGTACCGGGCGGACCAGCTGCCCTCGACGCACCCGATCACGGCCGACATCCGCGACCTGGAGGCCGCCAAGCTCAACTTCGACGGCATCACGTACTCCAAGGGTGCGGCCGTGCTCAAGCAGCTGGTCGCGTACGTGGGGCGGGACGCGTTCCTGGAGGGCGCGCGGCGCTACTTCAAGGCCAACGCGTACGGGAACACCACCCTGGACAACCTGCTGTCGGTGCTCGGCGAAGTCTCCGGGCGGGACATGGCCGAGTGGTCGCGGGCCTGGCTGCAGACGGCGGGCGTGAACGTGCTGACGCCGGTGGTGACGTACGACGCGGGCGGCCGGGTGACCGAGCTGGCCGTCCTCCAGGAGGGAGACGAGCTCCGCCCGCACCGGGTCGCGGTCGGCCTGTACCGGCTGGAGGAGGGGAAGCTGGTCCGCTTCGCGCAGGCCGAGGTGGACGTGGCGGGGGCGCGGACGGTCGTGGCGGAGCTGGCCGGGCTGGAGCGGCCCGACCTGGTGCTCGTCAACGACGACGACCTGACCTACTGCAAGGTCCGCTTCGACGAGGGCTCGCTGGAGACGCTGCGGACGCGACTGGGCGACATCACGGACCCGCTCGCGCGGGCGCTGTGCTGGTCGGCGCTGTGGAACCTGACCCGCGACGGGCTGGTGCCGGCGCGGGACTTCATCTCCCTGGTCCTGGCCCACGCGGGTCGCGAGAGCGATGTCGGCGTGCTGCAGATGGTGCACTCGCAGGCGCTGGCCGCGCACGCCCACTACGCCTCCCCCGCATGGCGCCAGCAGGGCGGGCGGGTACTGGCGGCGGGCGCCCTGCAGGAGCTGCGGCGCGCGGAGCCCGGCTCCGAGCACCAGCTGACGTGGGCCCGGTTCTTCGCGGCGGGTGCGGCGACGGAGGGCGACTTCCAGCTGCTGCTGGGCCTGCTGGACGGTTCGGCGCGGATCGACGGACTGGAGGTGGACCAGGAGCTGCGCTGGGACTTCCTGCTGCCGCTGGCCGCCCACGGCGCGGTGGACGAAGCCGTGCTGACCGCGGAGCTGGCCCGGGACGACACGGCGTCGGGCAAGCGGCACCAGGTGCGCTGCCTGGCGGCGCGGCCGTCGGCGGCGGTCAAGGACCAGGCGTGGGCGGCGGTCGTCGAGTCGGACACGCTGTCGAACGCGCTGGTTGAGGCGACGATCGCCGGTATGCAGCAGCCCTCGCAGCGGGCCCTGCTGGCCCCGTACGCGGACCGCTACTTCGAGGTGATCGAGCGGATCTGGGCGGAGCGGTCGATCCAAATCGGCATGCACGTGGTGCGGGGCCTGTTCCCGGCGCTCCAGGACAGCGGGGCGACGCTGGAGGCGACGGACGCGTGGCTGTCGGCCCACGAGGACGCGGCGCCCGCGCTGCGACGGCTGGTGCTGGAGGGCCGGGACGACTTGGCCCGGGCCCTGCGCGCCCAGGCCTGCGACGCCGCCGCCGAGTAGCGGCCGCCGCCCGGCTTTCAGGGGGCTCCGCCCCCGAACCCCCGCGCCTCAAACGCCGGCGGGGCTGTCTTCGGCCCCGCCGGCATTCCTAGAGCTGCGCGCAGCGCCGCACCGACCCCGCCGCGCCCATACGCCGCCGGCTATCGGCAATCGAACGGCAGTACTTTAGTGCTGTCTTGTCCAGATTTGTCGACGGGACGGTAACAGCGGTTAGGAGGAGTCCCCGGGGCGGGAATCTCCGCGGCATGAACCACAACGCACCCCTCCCCCTCGCCCACCTCACCGACAGCCGCCCCCGCGTGCTGACCCTCGCCCAGCTTCGCGAGCACGGCGTCACCGCCTCCGACGCCGCGGACCGCTCCTGGCAGGAGATCCTGCCGGGCGTCTTCCTCCTGCACTCCGGGGCCGCCACGAGCGAGGAGCGGCTGCACGCGGCCCTGCTGTACGCGGGCCGGCGCGGCGGCGAGGTGATGGTCACCGGCCTGGCCGCGCTCGCCCTGTACCGGTTCGGCTGCACCCCCGCCCTGCTCTCCCTCCCGCAGATCGACGTGCTCGTCCCGCACACCCGCCGGCTGCGTTCCGTCGGCACCGTCCGCATCGTCCGGACGCACACGCCGCCCCGCCCGGTGGAGGTGACCGGGCTGCCCGTGGCCCCGGTGGCCCGGGCCCTGGCCGACGCCGTCGCCCAGCTCTCCGACGCCGGGACGGTGCGCCGCCTGCTCAGCGAGGCGGTCCGCGCCGGGCACTGCGAACCCGCCGCCGTGGTGAGGGAACTGACGGTGGCCCGACTGCTGAACCGGCCGCACGTCGTGGACGCCGTCGAGTCCCTCCTCGCCGAGGGGCGGGCCATCGCCGAGGACCGGCTGTACCGGCTCGTCCGCGGCTTCGACCTCCCCGAGCCGGTGTGGAACGTGGACCTGCGCCTGCCCGCGGGCCCGCACCTGGGCGGGGTCGACGCGTACTGGCCCGAGCAGGCCGTGGCCGTGGAGATCGACACGCGTGCGCCCCGGCAGGGCGAGGACGAGGACTGGTCGGAGGCCGTGCGCAAGCGCGAGGCCCTGGAGCGGCTCGGGGTGACCGTCGTCCACGTCACCCCGCGCAAGCTGCGCGACTGGCCCGAGCAACAGGCCGCGGTCCTGCGGACCGCCCTGACGGCGGCCGAGGACCGCGAGCCCGCCGCTTACCTGGTGGTGCTTCCGCGGTGAGGGGGCGGCGCCGGGTTCGCCGGCGAGTACTCCGGGGTGCTCCACAGCAGCCGCCCCGGGTGCAGGGCCTCGACGGCCTCCTCGACGTGGAAGACCACGGCGCGGCCGCCGTCCGCCCCGAACTCCGTCCGCGCCCGGCCGCTGAGCTGGAGCACCGCCCCGGTCTCCCAGTCGGGGAAGAGGAGCCCGGCCCTCGGGTCGGCGGCCAGGTTCCCCAGGGTGAGGAACATGGCGTTGCCGGGGTAGTCCGGCCAGGTCAGCTCGGTCGGCGACAGCACCTCCACGAAGCCCGGCAGGCCGCCGCGGTGGCTCGCCTCCGTGCGGCCCCCGGCGGTGGTCGCGACGAAGAAGGTGTCCGCGGTGCGGACGGCCCGCTCCTGGCCCGGGGTGAGCGCTCCCCCGCGCCGCACGACCCCGGGACCCTCGGCGATCCGCTCCAGCGGCTGCCGTTTCTGCAGGTACTTGGGGCAGTTGGCGAAGACCTGCTCGGCCGCGACGGCGAACCCGCCCGGGGTCGCCGCCAGGATTCCGTTCAGCCGCATCCGGCGCCGGGTGCGCGGGTCGAGGGCGATGGTCCCGACCCGGGTGCCGTCGGCGGCGAGGGCTCCGGCGAGCGGGTCCCCGGCCGGGAGCCCGCCGGCGACCGCCATACGGCGGGCGTCCACGGCCCGGACGAAGCCGGGAGGGCCGGTGAGCAGCGAGGCCCACAGCCGCCCGGCGGTGTCGGCGGCGCCGACGACCAGGTGCGGCTGCCGCTCCAGGAAGGCCGCGGCGACGTCCTTGATGTCCGTGCCGATCGAGCGGCCGACGTGCTCGGCGAGCTCGCGCACGCCGACCCGTTCCTGCACGGCCAGCGAGCCCGGGTGGTACCGGTCCATGACGACCTCCTGCGTCGGTCCGCGGGCTTCTAGAAGAAGCCGCAGGTCGGGGCCCCCGGCGTGGGGGCGGGTGCGCCCTCGGCGCCCTTCGGGGCGGAAATCTCCAGGCGGGTGCCGTCGGGGTCGTGGAAGAAGATCCCGCCGGAGGCCGCGCCTTCGCCGTGGGCGACGACGCCGTCGTAGGCGAACGGGACGCCCAGGTCGCGCAGCCGCGTCTCGTACGCGCGGACCCCGTCGATGCCGTCGGCGCTGAACGCCAGGTGGTGCAGTCCGGCCGCCGCAGGGGCGTAGCCGCTGTCGGCCTGCTGCCACAGGGTGAGGACGAGTTCGCCGTCCCGGCCGAGGAAGGCGAAGCGGCGGTCCTCCTCCGTTCCCTCGCCGAGGAGGTCGAAGCCGAGGGCGTCTCGGTAGAAGACGAGCGAGCGGGTGAGGTCGGTGACGTTCAGGCCGATGTGTCCGGTGCGCAGCGCGCTGATGACAGCCGTCACGGCTGCCCCCTTTCGACGGGCCCCTACGGTCTCCCAGCGGGGCGCTCTAACCATCTAAATCCAAATTAACGGTTAGACCCAGGGACGTCAACCGGTCACGTACCCTTGAGGGGTTAGCAGGCGTACGCGAAGGAGCGGCGAGATGGCCACGGAGGCGACGGCGGACCCCCGCCCCCTGACGGGTGAGCCGATCGCCCTGGACCTGCTGAACACGCGCTGGATGCACGACGGCGCACCGGTCGACCTCTTCGCCGGCGCCTTCGGGCTGACCCGCATGGAGGGGCTCGCCCTCTGGCTGCGCAGCGCCGGGCTGGCCGACCGCTTCCGCGCCGACCCCTCGACCCTCGTCCACCTGCTGACCGCCCGCGAGGCACTGGCCCGCGCCGTCGCCGACCCGGCGGACGGGAGCGCCCGCGAGCTGGTCGACGCCGTCCTGGAGCACGGGCGCATCCGCGCCACCCTGACCGCCGAAGGGCCCGGCGAGCGGGCCGAGTTCGACGACCGCTCGTGGGGTCCGGCCTGGACGGCCGCCCGCGACTACCTGGAACTGCTGCGCTCGGCGCCCGACCGGATCCGCAAGTGCGCCTCGGAGACCTGCGTGCTCCACTTCCACGACACCTCGCGGAACGGGACCCGGCGCTGGTGCTCGATGTCCGCCTGCGGGAACCGCGCGAAGGCTTCACGTCACTACGCGCGCACGCGCGAGCGCTGAAACGCCGGAAGTTGTCACACCCGACCGGCGGCTGACCGTACCCGCCCCCCCTGTCACAAGGTCGGGAAGTCGACAAATCAACTCACTGACCCCCCTGGTTCACCGGGGTATGCCCTGGTACGACCCCGATGGCGCACGCCGCGCGCTGGCGGGAGTCCGCCATGTCAGGTCTCGGTAAATGACAGACCTCCCCAAAGCCCTGTCGCGTGAGGAAAGCTGACCGGTCATCCGGCACCGAATACCGGAGCGTTTCTTTCACTTAGCCAGGGATGCTGATGACCTTCGAATCCCCCAGTTCGATATCCGGGGCCCGGCGCGTCGCACGCGTCGCGGCCGCGGCCGGCCTGGTGGCCGCGCTCTCCGCGACGGGCGCCGTGCCCGCGTTCGCGGCGACCGGCACCGGCACCGGCACGCCGGGAACCGGTCCGGCCGTCAAGTCCGCCGACCAGAAGCTGGGTTCGGCCGATGCCGAACTGCTGCAGGAGGCCAAGGCCAAGGGTGACGCGACCGTCACCGTCATGGTGGCCACCGCCCCGGGGCAGACCAAGCAGGTCGCCGACCAGCTCACGTCCGTCCAGGGCGCTTCGGTCGGCCAGGCCAACGACAAGCTCGGCTACGTGCGGGCCACCCTGCCGACCGGCAAGGCCGAGGCCGCGCTGAAGGCCGCCGCCAAGCTGTCCTCCGTGCACGCGATGGACCTCAAGCACGAGATCCAGCTTCCGGACCCGCGCCCCGACGCGGGCAAGGAGTCGGGCAAGGCGCAGAAGACCGCATCCGAGAACTACGCGGCGCCGGACAAGAACACCCCGGCGAAGAACCCGTACAACCCGTCCTTCGAGACCGGTTCGGTGGACTTCGTCGCGAAGAACCCGCAGGCCGACGGCCGCGGCGTGACCATCGGCATCCTGGACTCGGGCGTCGACGTCGCCCACCCGGCGCTGCAGAAGACGACCACCGGCGAGCGCAAGATCGTCGACTGGGTCACCGCGACCGACCCGATCGTCGACAACGACGGCACCTGGCGTCCGCAGGTCACCCCGGTTTCCGGTGCCTCCTTCACCGCGGGCGGCCAGAGCTGGAAGGCTCCGGAAGGCTCGTACCAGTGGAGCCGCTTCACCGAGTCGATCACCGCCAACGGTGACATGAAGGGCGACGTCAACCGCGACGGCGACACCACCGACCGGTTCGGCATGCTGTACGACGCGGCCGCCGGCACCGTCCGCGTCGACACCGACCAGGACAACGACTTCACGAACAACGAGCCGATGAAGCCGTACAAGGACGGCTACCAGATCGGCTACTTCGGCACGGACAACCCGGCGACCGAGGTCTCCGAGCGCATCCCGTTCGTGATCCAGATCCGCAAGGACGTCCCGATGGACCCGCTGGGCGGGGACTGGGTCGGCAAGAAGGCCGACTTCGTCAACATCGGCATCATCGAGTCCGAGCACGGCACGCACGTCGCCGGCATCACCGCCGCCAACAGCCTCTTCGGCGGCAAGATGAACGGCCAGGCGCCCGGCGCCAAGCTCGTCTCCTCCCGCGCCTGCTCCTGGTCCGGCGGCTGCACCAACGTCGCACTGACCGAGGGCATGATCGACCTCGTCGTCAACCGCGGCGTGGACATCGTCAACATGTCGATCGGCGGCCTGCCGGCGCTGAACGACGGCAACAACGCGCGCGCCGAGCTCTACAAGAACCTCATCGACACCTACGGCGTCCAGCTCGTCATCTCGGCGGGCAACGAGGGCCCCGGCGTCAACACCATCGGCGACCCCGGCCTCGCCGACAAGGTCATCTCCGTGGGTGCCGCGGTCTCCAAGGAGACCTGGGCCGCCAACTACGGCTCCGGCGTGACCAAGAAGTACAACATGTTCAACTTCTCCTCGCGCGGCCCGCGTGAGGACGGTGGCTTCACGCCGACCATCACCGCCCCCGGCGCGTCCATCAACACCATCCAGACCTGGCTGCCCGGCGCGCCGGTGAAGGAGGCGGGCTACGACCTGCCGGCCGGCTACGGCATGCTCCAGGGCACCTCGATGTCCTCGCCGCAGGCGGCGGGCGCCGGAGCCCTGCTGCTCTCCGCCGCGAAGCAGCACAACATCAAGCTGACCCCGGCCGCGATGCGCGTGGCGCTCACCAGCACCGCCAAGAAGATCGAGGACGTCCCGGCGCACGCCCAGGGCGCGGGCCTGCTCGACGTCAACGAGGCCTGGGAGTCCGTCCAGCGCGACGCCAAGGCCAACGAGTTCACCGTCAAGGCTCCGGTCGACACCGCGATCGACCAGTTCCTGAAGACCCCGGGCTTCGGCACCGGCCTCTACGACCGCGAGGGCGGCCTGAAGGTCGGCCAGAAGAAGGTCTACGACGTCGTCGTGACCCGCACCACCGGCGTCAAGTACGGCACCCGCCACAACCTGAGCTGGCGGAACAACGACGGCACGTTCAAGATCCTCGGCGGCTACGACTACGTCACGCTTCCGCTGAACAAGCCCGTCACCATCAAGGTCGAGGCCAACGCCAAGACGGCCGGCGTGCACAGCGGCATCCTGCAGCTGGACGACGAGACCACCGAGGGCATCGACAAGCAGGTCCTGACCACGGTCGTCGCCGCCGCTCCGCTGGCGAAGCCGTCGTTCACGCTGTCGGAGACCTCCTCCGTGCAGCGCAACAGCCACAAGTCGTACTTCGTCACCGTGCCGCAGGGCGCGAAGACGCTCGAGGTCGCCCTCGGCGGTCTCGCGGCGGGCAGCCAGACGCGCTTCATCTCGATCCACCCGTACGGCGTGGGCGTCGAGGACAGCGCCACCACCCAGTGCTACCCGAACTACGACAACCCGGCCAACAAGTGCCGCCCCGACCTGCGCTCGTACGAGAACCCGGCCCCGGGCGTCTGGGAGATCGAGGTCGAGTCGCGCCGTACGTCGCCGCTGCTGGACAACCCGTTCAAGCTGGACGTCAGCGTCCTCGGCGCGGGCTTCGACCCGGCGGTCAAGGTCCTGCCCGAGGTGAAGCAGGGCACCCCGGCCCCGGTCCAGTGGACCGTCAAGAACGAGGCCGCGGCCATCTCCGGCGGCAAGCTCCAGGGCGGCCCGCTCGGCTCCGCCAAGGTCGCCAAGCCGACCATCGCGGGCGGCGAGCAGCAGACCACCACGGTCACCATCGGTGAGGGCGTCTCCCGCCTGGACGTGGCGATCGGCAAGACGTCCGACACCGGCGCCGACCTCGACCTCGACGTCCTCAAGGACGGCGTGAAGGTCGGCTCCTCCGCCGACGGCGACTCCGAGGAGACGGTGAGCCTGGTCAACCCGGCCGCCGGCACCTACACCATCGTGGTCACCGGCTACGCCGTTCCGGCCGGCTCCACCACGTACGACTACCGCGACGTGTACTTCTCCTCCGGCCTCGGCTCCGTCCAGGTCGACGAGGGTGCCGCGGTGAACCTCGCCAACGGTGCCTCGGTGGCCGTCTCGGCCAACGTCGTCGCGAACGCGCCCGCCCCCGAGGGCCGGCAGTTCTTCGGCGAGGTCAAGCTGCTGAACTCCCGCGGCACCGCTGCCGGCACCGGCAGCGTGCAGATCGAGAAGGTCCTCCCGTAACGGGGGGTCCTTCCGGTCGAAAGACCGCTGGACGCATGACCGCATGACCGCATGACCGCATGACGAAGGGGCGGGCGCCACGGCGCCCGCCCCTTCCGCACGTCCCGGGCGACCTCCTCAACCGCCGGGGACCGCTCCGGTCAGTTGCCGAGCGAGCGCAGGTCCTGGGCGTAGGTGCCCACCGAGTACGCGATGACGTCGAGATTGGTGTCGAAGGCCTTGACGTCGATGTTCTTCAGGTCGTCGCCCGCCCCGTGGTAGTTCGGGTCGTAAGGGGCGCCGGCCGTGCCGCCGTAGCGCCGGGCCTGCTCGGCGGTCTTGATGCCCTCGGCACCGGTGAAGGTGCCGCCGGCCGGGATGCCGTTCGCGATGAACGGACCGTAGTCGGAGCGACCGTCGAAGTCGGTGCCCTCGTGCGGCTCGCCCTTCCGGTCGAGGAAGCCCTTGATCAGCGCCTCGATCTGCGCGGAGCCGGCCGGGCCGGGGCCCGCGCCCTGCTTGTCGGAGTCGTCCCCGTCGTACACGAACTGGACCGGGTTCGGCGAGGCGATCATGTCGAAGTTCAGGTAGAGCGCGATGCTCTTCTTCTGCTCCTCGGACAGCTGCGCCACGTAGTGCCGGGAGCCCAGCAGGCCCGCCTCCTCCGCCGACCACCAGGCGAAGCGGACCTTGTTCGCGGGCTGCCCGCCCTTGCCGCGGGTCCGCTCGGCCAGCTTCAGGGCGACCTCCAGCAGGCCGGCCGAGCCGGAGCCGTTGTCGTTGATGCCCGGGCCCTCCTTGACCGAATCCAGGTGGGCGCCGACGGTGACGACGCGGTCGGCGCGGCCCCCTCGGGTCTCCGCGATCACGTTGCGGGTGGTCTTCCTGATGTGCTCCTGGTCCACCTCCAGGCGGACGCTGACCTCTCCCCGGCCCGCGGCCTCGGTCAGCGCCTGGCCGTCGGCGAGGGTGATTCCCGCGCTCGGGATGG
This sequence comes from Streptomyces sp. NPDC059851, assembly GCF_042732005.1. Classification (NCBI taxonomy): domain Bacteria; kingdom Bacillati; phylum Actinomycetota; class Actinomycetes; order Kitasatosporales; family Streptomycetaceae; genus Streptomyces; species Streptomyces sp. NPDC059851. The sequence goes on from NZ_JBHWJJ010000136.1 coordinate 12,251, forward strand.
TCGCCTCGGCGGGCGAGGAGAAGGAGCCCTGCACGGGGGTGGTGCCGCCGTGGTTGTAGACGATCAGGCCGATGGCGCCGGCCGCGGCGGCGGCCCGCTGCTTCTCGAAGAAGGTGCAGGCGCCCCGCTTGACCAGGGCGATCTTCCCCTTGAAGGCCCCGGCCGGGTAGTCGTCGGCGTCGCAGCCCGGGGTCTCGTCGACGCGGGCGAGGGCGAGGGGGGCGGTCAGGCCGCCCACCGGGGTGGAGGGGGTGAGGGTGAAGGCGGCGGTGGCCAGCTCGCGCGGTTCCGCGCCGAGGACGGTGGTCTTCTGCGTCTTCGTGCGCGCCTCGTAGATGTAGAAGTCCTGGTACGAGACCTGGTACCCGGCCTTCTTCAGGGTGTCGTGGACGTAGGCGGCGGAGGCGGCGTGGCCGGATGTGCCGGCGGCCCGGTTGCCGCCGTTGGCGTCGGCGATCCGCTGGAAGCTGGCCAGGTGGCGTTGGGCGCCGCGGGCGGTGACCTCCTCCACCAGCTTCTTGGCGAGCCGGCCGTCGCGCGGGTGGGCGTCCGCCGGGGCGGCGGCCAGCAGGACGGGTGTGGCGACGGCGGCGGCCGCGAGGGCGGCGAGGGTCGGTATCGACCGTCGGCGGCGGATGGCGCGCACGGTGTTCCCCCAGTTCGTAGTGCGGAACGCGTGTCCGGATAGCGGGCACGACAGACCGCACCGTAACCGGTCGCCATCCTGCAAATGGGGCGTTCGGGCCTGCCGCAACAGGGCCGTCACGGATTCGTCACAGGGGTTCACGACCGGAACGTCGTCCGCTCCTCGGACAATGGATTGGACAAGCCTCGTGGGGTCGAACGCATGATGGCTTCACGCGCCCGCGTCGTACGCACCAAAGGAGTCACCGTGAGGGTTGGAATCGTCGGAGCCACCGGCCAGGTCGGCGGAGTCATGCGCAGCATCCTCGCCGAGCGCAAGTTCCCGGTGGACGAGCTGCGGCTGTTCGCCTCGGCCCGTTCCGCGGGCTCGACCCTGCAGTGGGAGGGCCGCGAGATCACCATCGAGGACGCCGCCACGGCCGACTACACCGGCCTGGACATCGTGCTGTTCTCCGCGGGCGGCGCCACCTCCAAGGCCCTCGCCGAGAAGGTCGCCTCGCAGGGCGCCGTCGTGATCGACAACTCCTCCGCCTGGCGCAAGGACCCCGAGGTCCCGCTGGTCGTGTCCGAGGTGAACCCGCACGCGATCAAGAACCGCCCCAAGGGCATCATCGCCAACCCCAACTGCACCACCATGGCCGCCATGCCCGTGCTGCGCCCGCTGCACGAGGAGGCCGGGCTGACCGCGCTGGTCGCCACCACCTACCAGGCCGTGTCCGGCTCGGGCCTGGCCGGTGTCGCCGAGCTGCGCACCCAGGCTTGCGCGGTCGCCGAGCAGGCCGACCAGCTGGCGTTTGACGGCGAGGCCGTCGAGTTCCCCGAGCCTGGCGTCTACAAGCGCCCGATCGCCTTCAACGTGCTGCCGTTGGCGGGCTCGATCGTGGAGGACGGCTCCTTCGAGACCGACGAGGAACAGAAGCTCCGCAACGAGTCCCGCAAGATCCTGGAGATCCCGGACCTCAAGGTCTCCGGAACCTGCGTGCGCGTCCCGGTCTTCTCCGGCCACTCCCTCCAGGTCAACGCCCGCTTCGCCCGCCCGATCAGCGTGGAGCGCGCCTACGAGCTGCTGAAGGACGCCCCCGGCGTCGAGCTGTCGGAGATCCCCACCCCGCTCCAGGCGGCCGGCAAGGACGCCTCGTACGTCGGCCGCATCCGCGTGGACGAGACCGTCGAGCACGGTCTGGCGCTCTTCCTGTCCGGCGACAACCTCCGCAAGGGCGCGGCCCTGAACGCGGTCCAGATCGCCGAGCTCGTCGCCGAGGAGCTCGGCCGCTCCTGACCCGCCCCGCCGCGCGAGGGAGTGGGGGGGGGGGCGCGGGGGGGCGGGCCCCCCCCCCCCCCCCGGCCCCCGGGCGGCCCGCCCGCCCCCCCCCCCCCCCCCCGGGGGCGGGGGGGGGGGCGCCCCCGCCCGCCCCCCCCCCCACTCCCTTCTGTTTCAGAGCGCCAGGTGGCGCCGGAGCGCGGCATCGATCTCGGCCATCCGCCGACGCGGCACCGTGCCGATCCGCTGGCGCACGCGCTCCACGGTGACCGCGCGGATCTGCTCGCACTGGACCTTCGAGTCCTTGGGCAGGCCGGCCTCCTCGGCCGAGAGGAAGACCTGGAACGACAGCACGCGGGCCGTGTTCGACGTCAGAGGAACCACCGTGACGACGCCGCGGCCGTGGCGCTCCACGGAGTCGTTCGCGGCGTTGTGCGAGACCAGGACCGCCGGCCTGGTCTTGTTCGCCTCGCTTCCGCGCACGGGCTCCAGGTCGATCATGTGGATGTCACCCCGCCTCATCGCTGATCCCGTCCCCCGACGCCCGATCCCACAGGGCTGCGTCCTCGCCGCCGTCCCACTCGGCGAACGCCTCGGTGTACTCGGCTTCCAGCTCGGCCTGCCGTAGCAGGTCGATGGCCGCGTGGATCACGGCCGAGCGGGAGTCGGCGTCCGTCCTGGCCGCGTATTCGTCGACGAAGGCCACGTCCTCCTGGGGCAGGCTCACACTGATCTTCATACCCACGATGCTACCGCGGTAGCACAACGACGACCACCCTCCGCCGGGCGCTCCGCTGGCAGCGTAGCTACAGGCCCGTTGCGGCTGCGGCATGGAAGGATGACCGGGAACGTCACCATCGAAGGAGATGAACGCGTGCCTGGCACGAATCTGACGCGTGAAGAGGCCCGGCAGCGGGCGAAGCTGCTCAGCGTCGACTCGTACGAGATCGACCTCGACCTGAGTGGGGCGCAGGAGGGCGGTACGTACCCGTCCGTGACGACCGTGCGCTTCCGGTCCGCCGAGGCGGGCGCGGAGACCTTCATCGACCTGGTCGCGCCGGCCGTGCACGAGGTCGTCCTCAACGGCACGTCCCTGGACGTGGCCGCCGTGTTCCGGGACTCGCGCATCGCGCTGACCGGCCTGCTCGCCGGGGACAACGAGCTGAAGGTGGTCGCGGACTGCGCGTACACCAACACGGGCGAGGGCCTGCACCGCTTCGTCGACCCGGTCGACCAGCAGGCCTACCTGTACACCCAGTTCGAGGTGCCGGACGCCCGGCGGGTCTTCGCCAGCTTCGAACAGCCTGACCTGAAGGCGACGTTCCGGTTCACCGTGAAGGCGCCCGAGGGCTGGACGGTCATTTCGAACTCCCCCACGCCGGCGCCCGCCGAGGTCGTGGACGACGTCTGGCGCTTCGAGCCGACCCCGCGCATCTCCACGTACGTCACCGCCCTGATCGTGGGCCCGTACCACTCGGTGCACAGCACCTACGAGGGCAAGGACGGCCAGTCGGTGCCGCTCGGCATCTACTGCCGGCCCTCGCTGGCCGAGTTCCTGGACTCGGACGCGATCTTCGACGTCACGCGGCAGGGCTTCGACTGGTTCCAGGAGAAGTTCGCGTACGACTACCCGTTCGCCAAGTACGACCAGCTGTTCGTACCGGAGTTCAACGCGGGCGCGATGGAGAACGCGGGTGCGGTCACCATCCGCGACCAGTACGTCTTCCGCTCGAAGGTGACGGACGCGGCGTACGAGGTCCGCGCCGAGACCATCCTCCACGAGCTGGCGCACATGTGGTTCGGCGACCTGGTCACCATGGAGTGGTGGGACGACCTGTGGCTGAACGAGTCGTTCGCGACGTACACCTCGATCGCCTGCCAGGCGTACGCCGAGGGCTCGAAGTGGCCCCACGCGTGGACCACGTTCGCCAACTCGATGAAGACCTGGGCGTACCGGCAGGACCAGCTGCCGTCCACGCACCCGATCATGGCGGACATCCGTGACCTGGACGACGTCCTGGTCAACTTCGACGGCATCACGTACGCCAAGGGCGCCTCGGTCCTCAAGCAGCTCGTCGCCTACGTCGGCATGGAGGCGTTCTTCAAGGGCGTGCAGGCGTACTTCAAGGCGCACGCCTTCGGCAACACGCGCCTGTCGGACCTGTTGGACGCCCTGGAGGAGACCTCCGGCCGCGACCTGGCGGCCTGGTCGAAGGCATGGCTGGAGACCGCCGGCATCAACGTGCTGCGCCCGCAGATCGAGACGGACGCGAACGGCGTCGTCACCGCCTTCGCGGTCGCCCAGGAGGCCCCGGCGCTGCCCGCCGGCGCCCAGGGCGAGCCGACGCTGCGCCCGCACCGGATCGCGATCGGCCTGTACGACCTCGACGGCGGCAAGCTGGTGCGCGCCGACCGGATCGAGCTGGACGTCGACGGCGAACTGACCGAGGTGCCGGAGCTGGTCGGCCGTACGCGCCCGGCGGTCGTGCTGCTCAACGACGACGACCTGTCGTACGCGAAGGTCCGCCTCGACGAGCAGTCGCTGGCCACCGTCACCGCGCACCTGGGTGACTTCACCGAGTCGCTGCCGCGGGCCCTGTGCTGGGCCTCGGCCTGGGACATGACCCGGGACGGCGAGCTGGCCACCCGCGACTACCTGTCCCTGGTCCTGTCGGGCATCGGCAAGGAGTCGGACATCGGCGTCGTGCAGTCGCTGCAGCGGCAGGTGAAGCTGGCGGTCGACCTGTACGCCGACCCGGCGTGGCGGGAGCAGGGCCTGGCGACCTGGACCGAGGCCGCGCTGGAGCACCTGCGCGCCTCGGAGCCGGGCAGCGACCACCAGCTGGCGTGGGCCCGCGCGTTCGCGGCGACGGCCCGCACCGAGGGCCAGCTCACCTACCTGAAGGCGCTGCTGGACGGGGCCGCCGAGGTCGAGGGCCTGGTCGTGGACACCGAGCTGCGCTGGGCGTTCCTGGAGCGGCTGGCCGCGACGGGTGTCGTGGACGAGCCGGAGATCGCGGCGGAGCTGGAGCGCGACCGTACGGCGGCGGGCGAGCGGCACGCGGCGACGGCGCGCGCGGCGCGCCCGACGGCCGAGGCCAAGGCGGCGGCCTGGGCTTCGGTGGTGGAGTCCGCGGACCTGCCGAACGCGGTGCAGGAGGCGGTGATCGGCGGCTTCGTCCAGACCGACCAGCGCGAACTGCTGGCCCCGTACACGGCGAAGTACTTCGAGATGGTCAAGGGGATCTGGGAGAGCCGCAGCCACGAGATCGCCCAGCAGATCGCGGTGGGTCTGTACCCGTCCCTCCAGGTCTCCGAGGCGACGCTGGCCGCGACGGACGCCTGGCTGGCCTCGGCCGAGCCCAACGCGGCCCTGCGCCGCCTGGTCTCGGAGTCCCGCGCGGGCATCGAGCGCGCCCTGAAGGCCCAGGCGGCCGACGCGGCCGCGGCCGGCGCCTGACGCGCGGCGTCCGCAGCGCGGTGACCGACGTCGCGCGGCGGTGAACCGACCGGTGCCCCGGTCCGCTGAGGCGGTCCGGGGCACCGGCGCGTGGCCGTCATGCCTGCGGAGAGGCCGTCCGCAGCGCGGCCACGTCCTGCAGGGCCCGTACCACCCGGGCCAGGGCCGGGGCCGACTCCGCTCCGCGGCGGGTGGCCGCGATGACGTGACGGGTGGGTCGGTCGTGGGCCAGGACGCGGACGGCCACGCCCGCGGCCCGGCTCGACACCATCCGGGGGACGAGGGCCACGCCCATCCCGGCCTCCACCATGGAGAGGATCGCGGTCCAGCCGGCCGCGGTGTGCGCCTGCTCGGGGACGAAGCCGGCGGCCTCGCACGCGGTGCGGGCGATCTCCTGCCAGGGGCCGCTGCCCCCGTAGATCCACGGGTCGCCGGACAGGTCCGCCAGCCTCAGGTCCGGCGCCCGCGCCAGCGGGTGGTCCGGCGGCAGGGCCACGTCGAGCGGGTCCTCCAGCAGCGTGATCCGGGTGAACCGGGCGTCGCGGGCGGTCGGGGCGTGCGCCGCCAGCGACAGGGCCAGGTCGACCGTCCCGGCGGAGAGCAGCTCGTACGACTCTGCGGCCTCGGTCTCCCGCACCCGTACCCCCACCCCGGGGTGGGCGGCGCGCAGGGCCGCGACCGCGGGGACCACGAGCACCGGCACGGCCGTGGAGAAGGCGCCGATCCGGACCTCCCCCACGTCCCCGGCCTGGTAGCCGGCCAGCTCGGCGTCCGCCCGCTCCAGCTGCGCGAACACCGCGTCCGCGTGCCGCAGGACGAGCTGTGCGGCGTCCGTGAGGCGGACCCGGCGGCCGTGGGCCTCCAGCAGCGGTACGCCCACCTGCCGGGCGAGGTTGGTCAGCTGCTGCGAAACGGCCGAGGGCGTCATGTGCAGCGCCTCGGCCGTCGCGGTCACGGTGCCCCGTTCGGCGAGGGTCCGCAGGATCCGCAGTTTCTTGATGTCCCACTCGGTCACGGAACGAACCTACCGCCGGGCCCCCAGGCCCACGCCGCCCAGGATCAGCGCCATGCACAGCAGTTCGCCGGGGCCCGTGCGCTCGCCGAGCAGCAACAGGCCGAGTCCGGCGACGCACACCGGTTGGAGGTAGTAGACGACGCCCGCGCGGGCCGCGCCGATGAGGGAGACGGCCTTGTTCCAGGCGAAGAAGGCCACCGCGGAGGACATGACGCCGACGTAGAGCAGCATCCCGGCGGTGCCGGGGGTGACGGCGAAACCGCCCTGGAGCCGGAGCGAGACGGCGTACGCGGGCGCCAGCATCAGCGCGCCGAGGACGAAGGTCGTCAGGAGGAAGGCGCGTCCGCCGAGCTCGGCGGGCTTGCGCCGGAGCAGTGCGCTGTAGGTGGCGAAGCACAGGGCGGCGGCGAGCATCCACAGGTCGCCGGCGCCGAAGTGGAAGCTCAGGGAGCCGTCCCCGACGAGGAGCAGCACACCGAGGACGGCGAGGAGCAGGCCCACGGTGCGCCGGGGGCCGAGCCGTTCGCCGCCGAGGCGGGCGTACAGCGTCATGACGACCGGTGAAGCCGCCATGATCATGCCCATGTTGGAGGCGGAGGTGGTCAATCCGGCCTGGTGGACGAGGGTGTTGTACAGGGCGACGCCGAAGAGCGAGGCGAGGGCGGTGAAGCCGAGGTGCTTGCGGACCAGCGCCCGCTGCCGCCACGCCTGTGGGGCGGCGAAGGGGGCCACGGCGACGGCGGCGATGATCCAGCGCCAGAAGACGGCCTGGACGGGCGGAACGCCGTCGGCCATGCCGCGGGTGGCGACGAAGCTGCCTGACCAGACGACCGTGGCGGTCAGGGCGAGGAGCACACCGAGGCCGGCGGGCCCGCAAGCCCCGGTCCCCTCGATCGCCGCCCGGCCTGCGGGCGTGGTCGGGCGGGTGGTGCGGACCCGGTCCATGACGGCCACGGTGTGTCTCCCCCTCGGGGTCTGGTCTTCGGCTGCCTTTTCGGCTCCTACCGTCGCACCCGGCCACTGGTCAGGTCCATCGAAACGTTTCGATTGTTCTTTTCAGTAGAACTGAAAGCTCCGGTCTTCGGGGCAGTAGTCGGGGCCGGGGCCGGCGGCTCGGCCGCCCGGGCGGCGAACACCTGCCCGGCGACGGTGGCGCCGAAGGCGATGGCCATGCCCAGCAGCTGTACGGGGGTCAGCGCCTGCCCGAGGGCGGCCCAGCCGATGACGGCCGCGGTGAGCGGGGAGAGCGGTCCGAGCAGGGTGACCGAGGTGGCGGTGAGCTGCCCGATGCCGCGGAACCAGAGCCAGTAGGCGATCCCCGTGTTGATCAGCATCATGTAGCCGTAGCCGAGGAGGGCCTTGCCGTCGAGCGCGGGCGGCGCCCCCTCGACCAGGGCCGCGACCGGGATGATGACCAGCCCGCCGGCGGTGAGCTGCCAGCCGGTCATGGCCAGTGGCCCGACGCCCTCGGGGCGTCCCCAACGCTTGGTCATGACGGTCCCGGCGGCCATGGAGGCGGAGGAGACGAGGCCGGCGAGGACGCCGACCGCGTCGAGCCGGGCCTCGGCGGTGAGGACGACCATGCTGACGCCGAACGCGGCCGTGACGGCGGCCAGTACGGTCCGCAGCCGCGCCCGCTCCCCCAGGAGGAGGGCGGCGAGCCCGACGACGAACAGCGGGCCGACCGAGCCGAGGACGGCGGCGACACCGCCGGGCAGCCGGTAGGCGGAGAGGAACAGCAGCGGGAAGAAGGCGCCGATGTTGAGCGAGCCCAGCACGGCGGCCCGCCCCCACCACCGGCCGGTGGGCAAGGTCCGGGACAGGGCGGTGAGCAGCAGCCCGGCGGGTAAGGCCCGCATGGCGGCGGTGAACAGGGGCCGGTCGGGCGGCAGCAGCTCGGTGGTCACGGCATAGGTGGAACCCCAGGACACGGGGGCGAGGGCGGTGACGGCGACGGTGGCGAGGCGCTTCATGGCGGGTGACTCCTCGATGGGGTGAGGAACGCGGGCGGAGGACCGGAGTGGCGGGGGCGGAACGGACCGGAGCGGCAGGTCGGGCGGCGGCCGGTCAGGCGGCGGCCGGGGCGGGAGCGGATCCACCCGCGCCCCGGTGCGGCCCCCGGTCCAGGGGCCCGGCCGGCGGCTCGGCGTACACGGCCCCGGCCGGGAGGTGCCGCTCCAGGCGGATCAGGGCGAAGGCGGCGCCGAGGGCGGCGACGGCGAGGACCGCCCAGGGCAGCCGGCCGTCGACGGCCAGCAGGGTGGTGAAGAGGGACGGGGCGAGGGCCGTGGCCAGCGAGTAGGACAGCTGGTAGGTGGCGAGGTAGCGGCCGCGCACGGCCTCCGGGGCGGCGGAGACCGACAGGGCCCCGCCCGAGGGGCTGTGCACCAGCTCGCCCAGGGTGTAGACGACGACGATGGCCAGCAGGGCGACGAGGGTCACGGTCTGCCCGGGGCGGAGCGTGCCGAGCACGATCTGTCCGACGAAGGCGGCGGCGAAGAGCAGGGCCCCGAAGGCGGCCGAGCGGGTGCGGCGGGCCCCCGAGCGCCGGACCCTGCTCGCGACCAGGACGCCGATCCCGGCGCACAGCGCGGTGTTGACGGTGAACGCGGCTCCGGTGAGGGAGTCGGGGCCGTGCAGCCACGTGGCGATGTAGAGCGGGAAGAGCACGGACAGGGCGGCGTAGCCCAGCGCGGTCAGGAAGTTGGCGGCGGTGAGCCCGAGGAAGGGCCGGTCGCGCAGGACCATCCGGTATCCGGCGGGCCCCCGCGCGGCGGAGCCGGCCGGGGCGCCGGCGGCGGGGCGGACCCGGGCGACGAGCAGCCCGGCGAGGGCGAAGGCGAAGGCGTTGCCCCAGGCGGTGTGGGTGAAGGCGGAGGTCCCCCAGAGGGCCAGCACACCGGAGACGATCAGGGCGCCCGCGCCCATCCCGGCGTTCTGCAGGGCCCGGAGGGAGGCCTGGAGCCGGTCGCGGGCGGAGCCGAGCGCCACCTCCCCGATCAGGGACTGCTGCACCACGGGGAAGGAGCGGTCGGCCAGGGCGGTGACGAGTGCGACGGCGGCGAAGGCGGGCAGCGAGTCGGCGAAGGGGTAGAGCGCGAACCCGAGCGCGCGGACCGCGTAGAGCACCAGGTTGGCCCGCTTGGCGCCGAACCGGTCGACGGCCGAGCCGGCCAGCGGCATGAACGCGAGCCCGGCCAGCCCGGTGGCCGTGAGGACCAGGCCGACCAGCGGGAAGGAGAGCCCGGTGACGTGGTGGAAGAAGACCAGCGAGAACGGTATGTACATGCCGATGCCGACGGCGCTGATGCCGACGCCGACGAGCAGCGGCCGCTCCCCCGCGACACGCCCCTCCCGTATCCCCGCCCCTGTTCGCGCGCCTGCCCCTGCCATGGATTCCCCCCGAAGTAGGTCGATAGCAAGTAGCTTACCCCTAAGCTACTTTTCGTCAAGCAACTTTCTTGCGAACGATCAGCGGGTGGGCGGATACTGCCGCCATGACCACCGAGGCCAACAAGGACGCCGTCGACGCGATCATCGACCAGTGGGCCGTGGAGCGGCCGGACCTGGAAACCGCCCCCATGGAGCTCTTCGGACGCATCTACCGGATCGCCCGGGCCATGGGGGACGCGATGGAGCGGGCCTACGCCCAGCACGGGCTCTCACGCGGCGAGTTCGACGTCGTGGGGACGCTGCGCCGCTCCGGCGCGCCCTACACCCTCTCGCCGCGGCAACTGTCGGCCACGCTCATGCTCACGACGGGCGGCATGACGGGCCGCCTGGACAAACTGGAGAAGGCGGGGCTCCTGTGCCGCAAGCCCGACCCGCACGACCGGCGGGGACTCCAGGTCGTGATCACCGACCGCGGGCTCGCCCTCGTCGACGAGGCCGTCTCCGCCGGCCTGGAGGTGCAGCGCGCCGCGCTGACCGGACTGACCGAGGAAGAGGTCACCGTGCTCAGCGGCCTGCTGCGGAAACTGCTCGCCGGCCTCTAGCCGAACGCCGTCACGGTCCCAGCCGTCGCCCCGGCCCGGCCGCCGGAGCCGGGGCACGATCCGCCGGCGCGGGACAACAGCACGCCGGCGCCCGGGCACGACAAGGCGCCGGAGGTCCGCACGGGGGCCGATGCGCATCGCACCGGCCCGCGGCCCTCCGGCGCCCCGGAAGCCTTGGAATGTGTGCCGTGCCGGTCCCGGAGAGGGCGCCGCCCCGCGCCGGCCGCAGTTATGAGGGGGCCGTCGGTGTGGTGGGGGGACATCACGCTGGTGGGTGTAAACAAAAGTGGCAGCGGGGGGGGTG
>NZ_JBHWJJ010000137.1:0-22915 GCF_042732005.1 Streptomyces sp. NPDC059851
CATGAGGACCAGCCGGCCCTCCCGCAGGGCGCCCTCGGCCAGGTCGAGGGCGTCCGCGGCCCGCCGGGACCGGCGGTGGACGGGGATGTGGCCCTCGCGGGCGAGGGAGCGCCCGAGGAGGGGCACGCGCCAGAGCCCGGCGGTGGCCATGACGACGGGCTCCACGCCGAGGCGGCGCAGAGCGGCGAGGACGATGGCGGGGTCGGCGAGCGAGGTGTGGTTGGCGGCGAGCACGCTGCCCGGTGCGAGGACGGCGTCGCCGTCCGCGGTCACGCGGAGGCGCCCGAAGGCGGGCACGACGACGTCGGCGAGGCGGCTGAGCATGTGGATCTCCCGTTCCGAGCAGTGGTGTTCACCATCGTCGGCGCCGGCCCGGCGGCCGGCCTGAGCGGTCCTACTCAGATCCGGGCGGGCACCCTACCCAGGCGACGCACCGGTGCGGCACGCGGTCACACCCACGCGCGAGCCCGTGCCTCGTCCCGGCCCGCGTCCCGACCCGCGTCGGTGGCCGGTCCGCGGTGGCCGGTCCGCGGTGGCCGGTCCGCGGGTCAGATCCAGGTGTGGTTCCGGTCCGTGACGGGGGGCAGCGCGGCGTCGGGCACGGCCGCGCGCGGGTCGGGGAGGGCCGCGAGGGCACGGCCGACCGGCGGGAAGAGGGGCAGCGAGGCCGTGTCCCGGTAGTCGATCCACTCGACGACGCCGATGTCGTGGGTGCCGTCGGGGCGCTCGTCCGCCTCGTACCCGGCGAGGCCGGCCCGAACCGCCGGGGAGATGTGGAAGCGGTGGAGCAGGTGGAGCTTGCGCGGCGGCGGCGTGGGGCCGGGACGGGTCACCCGCTGGTCGACGACCCACATCAGGTCACCGCCCTCGGCCAGGCCCGCGTCCAGGGCGAGTTCCTCCGCGAGTTCCCGGTGCAGGGCCGCGGTGAAGTCCTCCCCGTCCTCGACGTTGCCGCCGGGCACGGTGTACAGGGCGGAGGACGGGCGGTCCCTGCGGATGAGGGCCACTTCGTCACCGCAGAAGACGAGGGCTCCCGTACGGACCTTGATGCGGGCGAACGGGACGCAGCGCTGCGTGCCCCCGGCGGGATGCGCGGGGCCCGCGGGCTGCGCGTGGTGTGCGGGATCTGCCATGACGTCAGTATCAGGGGCCCGTGCCCGTGCCCGGACGCGGTCGCGCGCGGTGGCGCGAACGAACCCCCTGCTCCGCCGACTGGAGCAGGGGGTTCGGACGCTACTTCGCCGGTTCGTGGACGTACGGATGCACCCGTGCGGGCCGCGGAGCCACGGACCGCGTCGGGCCGGGGAGCCGGACCGGGTCGGGCCGCGCCGCTCAACCGCTGTCTTCGCGGGCGAGGGCCAGCGCGAGGTCCTGGAGGATCTGCTCCGTGGCCACGTCCGGGCCGGCGCTGTCATGGGCGTCGGCGAGCGCGTCGAAGGCCAGGATGAACCCGTTCACCAATGCGCTCAGCGGCGCCGACACCTGCTCGATCACCGCCTGGCCGACCTCCTGCGCCGTCGCGTCGGCCGGAACGGCGAACTGGGTCGGCACGACCTCTGCCAGCAGGTCGGAGACGAACGCCGTATCGGCTCCCGAACGCAGGGCGGTGAGCGCGGCGATGGCCTTCAGCTTGATCTCGTTCTCCGTCACCAGGCGAGCTTAGGACGCGGGCGGCCGGGTGGCCGCTAACCCGAGACCTTCCACAGGGTGAGGTTGCCGGTGAACGCCGGCGGGTCGGTCCGGGTGCGGGGTGCGTACGCGGGCGCCGACGCGGGAGGGGCGGCGGGCGCGGCGGCCTGCTCGGCCAGGTGCTGCCTCAGCTCCGCCTCCCGGGCGGCGACCGCACCCACCCACGGCTCCGGGAGCCAGCCGGCGAGGTCCCTGACCGGGCCGCCGCCGACGAGTTCTTCGCAGATCCGGGCGAGTTCGGCGGGGGCGGGGCGGGCGGCGGGGTCGGCGGCGGGCGCCGCCTCCAGTACGGGCCGCAGCTCGGCGTCGTACCCGGACAGGTCCGGGGGCCGCACCGCGGTGTTGGCGATCCGGGTGGCGACGGTCAGCGCGCCGCCGTCCCCGTACGGGTGGCGGCCGTCGGCGGCCACGGCGGCGATGAGGCCGAGGGAGAACACGTCGGAGGCGGGGGTGAGCTCCTCGCCCGTGCCCTGCTCCGGGGACACGAACTGCGGGGTGCCGACGGACCCGCCGCTCCGGGTGAGCCGGGTGGCCTCGGCCGCGCGGGCGATGCCGAAGTCGACACCCAGGGCCCGTCGGCGGCCAGCATGGTGTTGCCGGGCTTCAGGTCGCGGTGGACGATGCCGGCGGTGTGCACGGACTCCAGCGCCCGGGCCGTGCACACCACCAGGCGGAGGGCGGCCTCCCGGGGCAGCGGGCCGTGGGCCGCGAGCGCCTCGTCCAGCGGGAGGCCGGGCGTAGGTGCTGGCCAGCCAGGGCTGTTCGCCGTCGGTGTCGTGGTCGACCACGGGTACCAGGTGGTATCCGCGTACCTGGCGGGCGGCCTGCACCTCGTGCCGGAAGCGGGTGCCGAAGCAACTCCCTTGCTCACACGGCCGACGACCGGCCGGACGACAAGATCGGCACCTTATCGCGGGACGGGGCGGGCCCGGTCGCCGAGCGGCGGTGGGGTCCCGGAGGGGGTAACCCGGCGTGCGGAGTCCGCGCGGCCGGGGTCTGCTGGACGGGACAGGTGTCCCGGATCATCCGAGAGGGCCGACCCGATGGCCGCACAGCCCGCAATCGTCATGGTCCACGGCTTCTGGGGCGGCGCCGCCCATTGGGCCCGGGTCATCACCGAGCTCCACCGCCGCGGCTACGACTCGCTGCACGCGGTGGAGATCCCGTTCGCCTCCCTGGCGGACGACGCCGAGCGCACGCGCAAGATGGTGCGTCACGTGGACGGGCCGGTGGTGTTGGCCGGCCATTCGTACGGGGGCGCGGTGATCACGGAGGCGGGTGACCTGCCGAACGTGACCGGGCTGGTCTACATCGCCGCGTTCGCCCCGGACGCGGGCGAGAGCCCGGGCGGGCTCAGCGAGGAGATGCCCCCGGCGGCCTTCGGCAACATCGCCCCGGACTCCGACGGCTACCTGTGGATCGCGCAGGACAAGTTCCACGAGAGTTTCGCCCAGGACCTGCCGCCGGACGAGGCGTTGGTGATGGCGGTGACGCAGAAGGCGCCGCCGGCCTCGACGTTCGCCGACAGGGTCACCGCGCCGGCCTGGCGCGTGAAGCCGTCCTGGTACCAGGTCTCCCTCAACGACAACATGATCCACCCCGACAGCCAGCGGCGCATGGCCCGCCGCATGAACCCGCAGAAGACCGTCGAGCTGGACGCGGGCCACGCCTCCTTGGCCTCCCAGCCCCGCGCGGTGGCCGACCTCATCGCGGACGCCGTGCGCGCGGCCTGATCCTCCCCCGGCGCTCCGGCGGCGCGTCGTGCGTCGAGTGCGCGCACTTCACCACGGACCCCCCGGGGACGGACGGGTGACCGACGGGCCGGTGTGCGGAATGCACGGTTAACTGCTGACGAACGTCACCCCGCTGCGGCCGGTGTGTCGGTGATGCTGGGGTCGACGGAGCCGGAACGGGGGAGGGTGAGCCGGGTGGATGCGGTGGAGGGGGTCGTCCGCGGGAGTGTGACGGTGCGGCCGGGGAAGATGCGGGTCCTGCGGATCTGGGGCGGCTCGCTGGTGCCCGCGGCGGGGGCACGGTCCCGTGGAGCGGTGGTTCCGCATTCGGCGGGTTTGCGGCAGACGTTGCTGGGCCTGGTCGTGATGGAGCTGGTCGTGGCGTTCGCGGTGTCGTCGATGCTGCCGCCCGCCGTGCGGGTCGCGCACGCCGTGCTCGAAGCCGTGCTGGTCCTCGCGGGGCTGGGAGCCGCCGCGGCCCTGATCCGGTCCCCGCACGAGGTTCGGGAGGAGCAGGTGGTGCTGCGGACCGGGTTCTTCGGCGAGGTGTCCGTACCCCGCTCCGCGGTCCGTTCGGCGGGCCCGGCCCTGCGGACCGTTCCGGGGCGCGGCCCGCGTTCCGTCCCCGGGGATCCGACCGCGGTGGCCTGCTCCGCCGAGCCGGCGGTCGACGTGGTCCTGCACCTGCGGCCGCCGGTCCGCCTGGACCTCGGGCCGGCGGGCGGTGTGGTGACGGCCTCCACGCTGTACACCTCGGCGGTGGCCGCCGCGGCGTTCCGGGCGGCGCTCGGCCCCGCGGACGGCCCGGCGGACGGCCCGGCCGGCTGCTGACCGCCGGCCGGGCGGCCGGTTCAGCGGCTCCGGGGCGGGCGGGATGGGAGCATGGGCGGTCGTCCTGGCGTTCCGCACACCGTCTGGAGTGGTGCCGACGTGGTTCCCCGAGTGCCCGACCCCTCAGTCCTGCACCCCGTGCCCGGGCAGCCGCGCGTGGTGCTGCTGGGGCCGCTGGTGAAGTCCCCGCTGATCGAGGTGGGCGCGTACTCGTACTACGACGACCCTGACGGGGCGACCGACTTCGAGACCCGGAACGTGCTGTACCACTACGGTCCGGAGAGGCTCGTCATCGGGAGGTTCTGCGCGCTGGGCACCGGCGTGCGGTTCATCATGAACGGCGCGAACCACCGCATGGACGGCCCCTCGACCTTCCCGTTCCCCATCATGGGCGGCGCCTGGGCAGAGCACTTCGACCTGATCACCGGCCTCCCGGGTCGCGGGGACACCGTCGTGGGCCACGACGTGTGGTTCGGGCACGGGGTCACGGTCATGCCGGGGGTCCGGATCGGCCACGGCGCGATCGTCGCCGCCGGCTCCGTGGTCGTCGACGACGTCCCCGACTACGGCATCGTCGGCGGGAATCCGGCGCGGTTGATCCGCCGCCGGTACGGCGATCCGGACGTCGCCCGGTTGTTGGCCGTGGCCTGGTGGGACTGGCCCGCCGACCACCTGACCCGGCACGTGCGCACCGTCATGTCCGGCAGCATCGAGGACCTGGAGGCCGCCGCTCCGGGCGCCTCGGACGAGCGCCGGCAGCACGGGACCTGACACCCCGCTCCCCCGTCCCGCGGCCCGGCACGCCCGCGGGCCGGGCACCCCTCGCTGCCCGGCCCTCGTCGGCAGGTGGGCCGCCACACCCCCTACCCATCACCTGTGACATGTGAAATATTACCTGCGCTTCCTTCAGCCTTCCCCCTCAGTGAAAGGCCGTCACGTTGCGCAGACTCGCCGTGGTGGGAGCCGCGATATCGCTCGCGCTCCTCGCCACCCCCGCGCTCGCCGCCACCGCGCCCCCGCCTCCCGCCCCCTCGCCGGCCCCGTCTTCGTCCGGGCCGGTGGCGCAGCACGCCCCCGCTCCCCCGCCCGCGCCCCTCGAACTCCAGCGGCAGGCCCTGCGCCGGCAGGCGCTGGAAGGCGTCGCCGCCGGCGGCTCCGCCGGGCTGCGCGCGGAAGCCGACGGAACGCTCCCCCGCCGGGCGCAGGTCGGCAAGCGGTACGTCGAACTCGCCCAGGAACGCAAGGACAAGGTCTTCGTCATCCTCGCCGAGTTCGGCGATCAGGTGGACACCACCACCGAGTTCGAGGGCAAGCCCCGCTTCGGCGGCACCCCCGGCCCCCGCCACAACGCCATTCCCAGGCCCGCCCCGGACGACAACCACACCCTGTGGCGCAAGGACTTCGACCAGGCCTTCTACGAGCGGCAGTTCTTCTCCACGGAGCCCGAGTCCGCGTCCCTGCGGGCCTACTACCGGCTCCAGTCATCCGGCCGGTACGACATGGACGGATACGTGTCCGACTGGGTCAGGCTCCCCTGGAACGAAGCCCGTTACGGCACCGACAACTGCTCCGAGCCCGGCCAGTGCCGCACCAACTGGGACATGGTCCGTGACGCCACCGCCGCCTGGCACGACGCCGAGCGCGCCAAGGGCCGTACGCCCGAACAGATCAAGGCGCAGCTCGCCGAGTACGACGTGTGGGACCGGTACGACGCCGACCACGACGGGAACTTCGACGAGCCGGACGGCTACCTCGACCACCTGGTCGTGGTGCACGCCGGCAAGGACCAGACCTGGGGCGGAGGGACCCAGGGCAAGGACGCCGTCTGGGCGCACCGCTGGTTCGCGTACTGGAACCAGGCCGGCAGCGCCGGCCCCGAGGGCAACAAGGCCGGCGGCACGCCCGTCGGCGACTCCGGCATCTGGGCCGGCGACTACCTGACCGCGGGAGAGAACAGCGGGGCGGGGCTCTTCGCCCACGAATTCGGCCACGACCTGGGGCTGCCGGACCTGTACAGCTCGGACGGGGACAACAGCGTCAACTTCTGGTCCCTGATGTCCTCCGGCTCGTACCTGGCCAAGGGCCGCAACACCACGGGGGCGTTCCCGGGTGACCTCGACCCGTGGAGCAAACTGCAGTTGGGCTGGCTGGAGTACACGGAAGCCGACGCGGGTCGCAGGACGCGCGCCGTACTGGGCGTGTCGGGCTACAACACCGAGGACCCGCAGGCGCTCCTGGTGCACCTGCCGCCGTCGGAGAAGCGGACCGAGCTGACCGACCCGTACGAGGGCGGCAGCCAGTGGTGGAGCGGCACCGGGGACTTCATGGACAACACCCTCTCGCGAACGGTCGACCTCACCGGCTCGGCCGGGCCCGCCCGACTGGACGCGCGGGTCTGGTACGACATCGAGCAGGACTTCGACTTCCTGACGGTGGAGGCCTCCACGGACGGCGGCGCCACCTGGACCGTCCTGCCCGGCACGGTGAACGGGGCCGCGATCCCGGCGAAGGGCGTGTCCGGGACCTCGGACGGCTGGGCGGAGATCGCCGTGCCGCTGGACCGGTTCGCGGGGACCGGCATCCAGCTGCGGCTGCGCGTGACGTCCGACAGCAACACCCACGGCAGGGGCGTCACCTTCGACGACATCCGCATCACGGCGGACGACGGCGCCCGCGAGCTGCTGCGCGACGGGGCGGAGCAGGGCGCGAACGGTTGGAGCGCGGTCAAGTGGTCGCGCACGGAAGGCCGTACGGGCAGCGAGCGGCACCCGCGCGCCTACCTGGTGGAGAACCGCCGCTACACCGGCTACGGCAAGCAGTTGCGGACCGGCCCGTACAACTTCGGCTTCACCGGCGACCAGGTGGAGTTCTACCCGTACCAGCAGGGCGTCCTGATCTGGCTGTGGGACACCGCCTACGGCGACAACACCACCAAGGCCCATCCGGGGGCCGGAATGCTGCTGCCCGTCGACGCCCGCCCCGAACCGCTGCGCCACGGGGACGGCTCGCTGCTGAACGCCCGCGCGCAGACCTTCGACGCGCCGTTCTCGCTGCGGGCGAGCGACCGGATCGTCCTGCACAAGGCGGGCACCCCGACGGTGGTCCCGTCGCGGCCGGGCGTGTCCGTCTTCGACGACCGCCGGGGCTCGTACTGGAACGCCGACCTGCCGCAGGTCGGGGTGAAGGTGCCGGACACGGGGACGCGGATCGCGGTGGTCAAGGAGGCCTCGGGCGGTGCGTTGACGACGGTCCAGGTCAGCCCGTCTCCCTGAGTCGGGGTGGCGGGAACGGGCCGTCCGCCCCGGAGAGGGGGGCGGACGGCCCGTTCGCGTCGGCGTGCAGCGTCCGCGGTCAGGTGCTCAGCAGGCGGTTGAAGAAGGAGCGGTAGCGCTGGAGGGCGAGGCGGAGGTCCTCGGTGGCGACCTCACCGCCGCTGCTCCACTGCTGCTCCAGGTCCTCCTTGTGGGAGGCGAACGTGCCGGCCAGGTGCTGCATGACGGCCGCGACCAGGCCGTCCGCGGCACGGACGGACTCCTTCGGGTCGTCGACGAAGCCCGCCTGGATGCGGCTCCACTGGTCGCGGAAGTCCGCGGCCTCGGACTCCGGCATCAGGGGCGTCTCGTCCGCCTCCGCCGTCCCGGCTCCGGTCGTGTCCGCGGCTTCCGCCGTGTCCGCTTCCACTTCCGCCGCGTCCGCTTCCGTGCGGTCCGTTCCCTCCGGTCGCGCGGCCGCGGCCGTCAGCCCGCTCGTGTCCGCCGCGTCCGGCCCGCCGTCCTCTTCCCGGAGGTCCCGCGGGGCACGGCTCTCGGTCTCGTCGTCCACGCCGGTGGCGTCGCCCGGGTAGACCGGCCTCCCCTCGGTGGTTTCCGCCGTCTCGGGATCGGCGTCCATGTGCGGACGGGCCAGTTCTTCGGTGGTCAGTCCTTCACCGGGTGGGGTCGTCTCGTCGTGCTTCATTTCTCCTCCGTCCGGCTGCCCGCGCCCGAGGGTGCCGCCAGGAGTTCGTCGAACAGGGCGCGGTAGTGCACCATCGCCCCGCGCAGCTCCTCGGTGGTGGCCTGCCCGCCGCTGCGGGCCTGGACGTCATGGGCGTCGCGATAGTGCTTGAGGGTGCGGCTGTGCTCGACGGACAGGTCCTGGAGCTGCTGCTCGTAGCCCTCCGTGGGATAACCGCGCTCGCGCATGAGGCGGGTGACCAGGGAATCGGCTTCCGAGACCGCGCTCTCCGGCCGGTCCACGAAGCGTTCCTGCACGCGGCTCCAGTCCGCGGCGTACTGCTGCCTCACCGCCGCCGGCAGCTCCCGTATCTCCAGGGCGTCGTGTCGCCGCTCGCGGCTGCGCAGTTCGCGTTCGGCCGACAGCCGCCCGCCCGCTTCCTCGACGGTGCGCTCGTACTCGGGGCCGAACCGCTGCTTGAGGTGGCGTCGTCTCGACACCGCCCACAGGCCGACACCGATCAGGATGAGCACGATGACGGTCGGGACGATGATGGCGACGAGGGTTTCTGCTGACATCTCGGCCTCCAGGGCCATCCGTTGGAGCTGACCCGCGCCTGCCCCGGGCTCCTGCACTCAAACGCCGCGCGCGTGCGGCGGGGCCCGCTGCGGAAGCGGGCCGCGGTGACTGCCCGGGCGTGCGTGACAGGCCTCGTCGCCGGCCTCGTCCGGGTACCCCCTCGTCGACGTGCTCGTCGACCTGTCCGGGGGTGCCGTCGGTGGCCTGCACCTCGAAGCCGGTGAGGTCCGTGCCCGGTAGTCGGGCGACGGCCGGGCGGTGGGCCCACACGTCCTGCGTCACGGCCATCCGCTCCTCCTCCTCGATCGCGGTGTCACAGCTCCCTCAGGGCCGGGAGGAGGTCCGTCCGGGCCCAGTCGATGAAGGACTGCTGGTGCGCGCCGCCGATCTGGACGAGGGCCACCTCGTCGAACCCGGCGTCCACGTACGGCCGGACCGCCGCGGTGAACGCTTCCACGTCCGCCCCGCAGGGAATGGCCTTCGCCAGGTCCTCGGGGCTCACCGCCTCCGCCACCTGCGTGAAGCCGGCGGGCCCGCGGAGTTCGGCGTTGACCCGCCAGCCCGTCTGCGACCAGCGGAACTGGTCGTGGGCGCGGGCCACCGCGGCATCGCGGTCGGGGTCGTGGCAGACGGGCACCTGGCCGACGCGCGGCTTGCCCGCGCCACCGTGCCGGTCGAAGGCGTCCAGCAGCTCCCGCTTCGGTTCGATGGCTATCACGAGGTCCGCGAGGCGTCCGGCGACGGCACAGGAGCGCGGGCCGGACACGGCGATCCCGATCGGCGGGGGCGGATCGGGGAGGTCCCACAGGCGGGCGTCGTCCACGTGGAAGTGGGGGCCGTCGTGGTCGACGGTCTCGCCGGCCAGCAGCCTGCGTATGACGGCCGCGGCCTCCTCCAGCCGTTCGATCCTGACCCGGGGCGCGGGCCAGCCCGCGCCGACGACGTGCTCGTTGAGGTTCTCGCCCGATCCCAGACCGAGGCGGAACCGCCCCTGTGACAGCAGCTGCACCGTCGCCGCCTTCTGGGCGACGACGGCCGGGTGGTAGCGGTAGGTCGGGCAGGTCACGTACGTCATCAGCGGGATGCGTTCGGTGGCCTGCGCGGCGGCACCGAGGACGCTCCACGCATAGGGGGCGTGCCCCTGCTCGTCGAGCCACGGAAAGTAGTGGTCGGAGATGACGGAGAAGTCGAACCCGGCCTCCTCCGCGGCCACCACGTGTCCGACGAGGGCGCGCGGCCCGGCTTGTTCGGTCATCATCGTGTACCCGATCCGCACCATGCGCCGCGTCTGACCCCTCCGGCCGCGTCCAAACCCGGACGGGCCGCCCCGGCCCGGCGAGGGGACACCTCCGTGCACCCGGGCTACCGTCTAGGGGTGGAAGGTGGGCAGGTCGATGTGGCAGGGGCGCTGGCGCGGGCGCTGCGCCGCAGCCATGACATCGGCCCCGGCGAGGTCGCCGGTCTGATCGTCGAAACGGGCCGGGAGCTGGGCCTGGCCGTGGTCGACGTCCTGCTCGCCGACGTCCAGCAGCGACGCCTGGTGTCGCTGACCGGCCGGGCGGACCTGGACATCGACGCCTCACTCGCCGGCCTCGCCTACCGGACCCAGCAGGCGCAGCGCGAGTCGGGCGGCGGCCGCGGCTCCTGGATCCCCATGGCCGACGGGATCGAGCGGCTCGGCGTGCTGTACGCCGCCCCGGACCGTGCCGCGGACCCGGCCGGGGCCGCCGAGCGGGGCGAGGTCCTGGCCACTCTCGGCGCCCTCCTGGTGATCTCCAAGAGCACGCACGACGACGGGCTGGTCACCGTCGTCCGGAGCCGTCCGATGAGCCACCAGGCCGAACTCGTGTGGGCCTTCCTCCCGCCGCGGACCATCGGCAGCGGGCGGGTCACCTCCAGCGCGGTCCTCGAACCGGCCTACGACGTCGGCGGGGACGCCTTCGACCACAGCTTCGACGGCGACGTCCTGCAAATGGCGGTCCTGGACGCGATGGGCCACGACCTGGCGTCCGGCGGGGCCAGCTCCATCGCACTGGCGGCGTTCCGGGCCGCCCGACGCGACGGCACCCACGTCTCAGGCGGCTCCGGCGTAGCGGCCCTCGCCGAGGTGGCCCTGCGCATCGAGGAGGCGTTGCTCCGCTGGATCCCGAACCGGCTGCTGACCGGCGTCCTGGCCCGGCTCGACACCGTGACGGGGCAACTGACCTGGGTGAACTGCGGCCACCCTCCACCCCTGCTGATCCGCGACGGCCACGTCGTGCCCCGCGCGCTGGAGCGGACGGCGCAGCTCCCGCTCGGCCTGGGTGCGTACGCGGAGGGGCGCGAGCCCCGCGGACACACGGTACGGCTGCAGCCGGGCGACCGCGTGCTCGTCCACACCGACGGCGTCACCGAGGCCCGCTCCCCCGACGGCGAGACGTTCGGGGAGCAGCGGCTCGCGGACTTCGTCGTACGGTCCATGGCGGCGGGCCAGGACGCTCCGGAAGCGTTGCGTCGGCTCGTGCTCAGCCTGCTCGACCACCAGGCGCACGAACTGCGCGACGACGCGACCATCCTCCTCACGGAGTGGCACCCGCCCCACTGACCGCTCGTCCTCCGCCGACGGGCAGCGGGCGCCCGGCGGCGGACCGGCGGTGTTTTCGGGGGCCGGGCGGGGGCAGGCGCCCGGGCGGACGGTCCGGCGGCCGCCGCTGCGGCCGTGCCGGACACCGCGCGGAGAGGAGACCCGCCATGAAGGAACGCTCCGACCTCCACGAGGGCCGGCTGCTCGCCATCTACCTCAACGACCACCTCACCGGAGCCGATGCCGGGGTCGCACTGAGCCGGCGGATGGCCCGGCACCACCGGGACGGCGAGCTCGGGCCGCAGCTGGAGCGGCTGGCCCGTCAAGTCGCCGAGGACCGGGACAGCCTGCGCGAGGTCATGACCGCCCTGGACATCCCCGCGATGCACGCGCGCTCCGCGCTCGGCCGGATCGGCGAGATGGCCGGCCGCCTCAAGCTCAACGGGCGCCTCGTGACCCGCTCCCCGCTCAGCGACGTCCTGGAGCTGGAGGCGATGCGGCTCGGGGTGGAGGGGAAGGCCGCCGCCTGGCGCTCCCTCCAGTCGCTCGCCTCCACCGACGCGCGGCTCGACCGCGGCAGCATCGACCGTCTGCTGGAGCGCGCGCAGCGGCAGTCGGGCCTGCTGGAGAGCCTGCGGACGGCCGCGTCCGACCGGGTCTTCGCCCCTTCCGTCCGGCGGACACGCGTCCGGGCGGAGTCCGCACCGCGTGCGAAGGCAGCGTGAGGGCCATGAAGGTCGTGGTGACGGGCGCCACCGGCAACGCGGGCACCAGTGTCGTCCGGGCGCTGGCCGCCGACCCGGCGGTCACCGAGGTGATCGGCCTCGCGCGCAGGATCCCCCGCTACGAGGTGCCGGGCGTCCAGTGGGTCGCCGGGAACGTGGTGCCCGGCGGGACGGACCTCGCCGGGCTGTTCGCGCGCGACGGGGCGGACGGCGTCGCGGTCGTGCACCTGGCGTGGAAGTTCCAGCCGACGCACGACCCCGTGGAGACCTGGCGCACGAACGTCCTGGGCAGCGTCCGCGTCTTCGAGGCGTGTGCGCGGGCACGGGTCGACGTCCTCGTGCACGCCTCGTCCGTGGGCGCGTACTCCCCCGGCCCGGCGGACGGTAGCCGTGTGGACGAGACCTGGCCGACGCACGGCTGGCCGGGCGCCGCGTACACGCGGGAAAAGGCGTACCTGGAGCGGTACCTCGACGGCTTCGAGCCCGCCCACCAGACGATGCGGGTGGTGCGGATGCGGCCCGCGTTCCTGTTCAAGGAGACGTCGGCGTCGGAGCAGCGGCGGATCTTCGCCGGACCGCTGCTGCCGTGGAAGCTGATCCGGCCCGGTCTGGTGCCGGTGGTGCCCGCCGTCGGCGGCCTGCGGTTCCAGGCCCTGCACACCGACGACGCCGCGGAGGCCTATCGGGCGGCGGTGCTGCGTCCCGTGCGCGGGCCCTTCAACCTGGCCGCGGAGCCGGTGCTGGACACCGCGTCGGTGGCCCGGCTGCTGCACGCCCGGACGCTCCCGCTGCCCGCGGGCGCGGCCCGTGCCGCGCTGGCCGCGGCCTGGCGGATGCACCTGGTGCCTGCCGCGCCGGGGCTCCTGGACGCGGTGCTGCGGCTTCCGATGCTGTACGCGGACCGGGCCCGGCAGGAGCTGGACTGGACACCCAGCCGGACGGCCACGGAGGCGATGGGCGCCTTCCTGGAAGGCCTGCAGAGCGGTGCCGGGCTCGACACCCCGCCGCTGGCCGGGGCGGGCGCGTCCGGGCTCCGCCGGGAGTGACGGGCCATGACCGCGCGCGCCGCGCTGTTCGACATCGACGGAACCCTCACGGACACCAACCACCTGCACGTGACCTGCTGGTGGGAGGCGCTCCGCCAGTCGGGGCACCGGGTGTCGATGCACGCCGTGCACCGTGCCGTGGGCCTGCCCGGCAAGGACCTGACGGCGCACCTGCTCGGCCCGGCCCCCGCCGACGGGGACGGGGAGGCGGAGGGGGACGAGGAGTACGAGCGGATCGGTACCGCGCACGACGTGCTGTACGCCACCTGGTTCGACCGGCTGACCGCCCTGGACGGCGCCGCCGGCCTGCTGCGGCGGCTCGCCGCGGACGGCTGGCGGGTGGTGCTGGTCACCTCGGCCTCCGGCGCCGAGCTGGGCGCCCTTCGCCGGGCCATCGACGCCGACGACGCGATCACCGCGTGGACCAGCGCGGACGACGTGGAGCACGGCAAGCCGCACCCCGAGCCGGTCCGGGAGGGCCTGGAACTGGCGGGCGCGGAGCCCGGCCGGGCCGTTTTCGTCGGGGACACGGTGTGGGACATGCGCGCCGGCACGCGGGCCGGCGTGTCCTGCGTGGGCCTGCTGTGCGGGGGCATCCCTCGGGCCGACCTGCTGGAGGCGGGCGCCCGTGCCGTGTACGACGGCCCGTGGGACCTCCTGGCCGGGCTGGACACCAGCCCGTTCGCCCGAACGGCCCCGGGCTGAGCGACGGTGCCGAAGGGGCTGCCGGTCGGGCCGAGCCGCAGGCAGCAGCCGGCGGCGGGGTGCCCTTCGGGTCGGGGGCGGCGGCCGTACGCGCTGCCGTCTCGCGGGCGGACGCGCATCATGGGCCTCATGAGAGTCCCCGTTCACGGGCGGGGTGACAGCACCCTCCCCTTGCTGCTCCACGGATACGCCTGGTTGCCCAACCGGCTCCGCGAGACGGCGGGTGCCCCGGTACGGACCCACCTGCTGGGCCACCCGGCCATCGCCCTGCACGGGCCGCAGGCGGTGTCGTTCTTCTACGACGAGCAGAACGTCCAGCGGTCCGGGGCGGTGCCCGAGCCGGTCCTGGACACCCTGTTCGGCAGGGGCGCCGTGCACACCCTCGACGGTGCGGCGCACCGCGTGCGCAAGGCCCTGTTCCTGGCCCTGCTCAAGGACCCGGACGGGGTCTCCCTCCTCACCGAGGCGGCGGTCCGGGAGTGGCGGGAAGCCGTCGAGGGCGACCGGGGCGGGGCCGTGGTGGTCTTCGACACCACCGCGGAGGCGCTCTCGCGTGCCGTGTGCGCGTGGGTGGGGCTGGCGCCGACCGCCGAGCAGGCCCGGCTGATGGCGCACGACTGCGTGGCCATGGTCGACGGGTTCGCCGGCCCCGGCCTGCGGCACCTGCGCGCCCGGCACTCCCGCAGTCGCCAGGAGGCGGCCCTCGCGGCCCTGATCACGGCGGTACGGGAAGGCCGACAGGCCGTCCGTGCCGACTCGGCCCTCGCCGCGGTCGCCGGCCACCGCGATGTCGACGGCCTGCCGCCGGACGAACGGACCTGCGCGGTCGAACTCCTCAACATCATCCGGCCGACCATCGCGATCAGCTGGTTCATCACGTTCGCCGCGCACGCCCTGCACCGGCACCCGGACCTCGCCGAGGAGCTGCGCACGGCGTCCGGCCGGCAGCTGCGGGACCTGAGCACTGCCTTCGCCCACGAGGTACGCCGCTTCTACCCCTTCGTCCCGTTCGTCGGCGGGGTCGCGGCCCGGGACCTGGTCTGGCAGGGCATCCGCATGCAGAAGGGCACCATGATCCTGCTCGACGTCTACGGCCACCACCACGACCCGGCGCTGTGGGACAACCCGTACCACTTCACGCCCGCCCGCTTCACCGCCCACCCCGACGCCGTGGACCGGCTCATCGCCCACGGCGGCGGGGATCCCGCACAGGGGCACCGCTGCCCCGGCGAGGACATCACCCTCAGCGTCCTGTCCGCGTTCGTCGGCGAGCTGGCCCAGCTCGACCACCAGGTCCCCGACCAGGACTTGACCATCCCGCTGTCCCGGATCCCCACCCGCCCGCACAGCGGCTTCGTCCTCCACCTCGCCCCCGCCCCGGCGGACGCCTCCGTGGGCCCGGCCTCCCGGCCCGCCCCCTGAGCCCGCCGCCCCCGGCCACGCGCGCCGGCGGAAGCCGTGGGCGCCCGCCGGCCCGTCAGTCGTCCGCCCGCTCCGCCCGCCGTGCACCGGACGGGGCTCCGTCCCGGCGGGCCGGACGGGCGTCGGCCCCGTCATCCGGCCGGCTGTTGGCCTCGGCGTACCGGGTGGGGTCGGCCGGCGGCTGCGGTGAGCCCGTCCCGGTGCGGGAGGCGACGCCGGGAGGGCGACCGTGCTCGTCGACCTGGGCGCCCTCGTCCGGGAGCGGGGCGGCGTCGCGCGTGCGGTCCATGAGGGGGCCTCCCTTCGGGGGCGGGCCCTGCCCCTACCCGGTGCGGACGCACGTGACACCGCCCGGACCGGCGGGGCGGGGGGTGGGCGGATGGAGGAGACCGGTTGCCGCGGCGCGTGCAACAGTGGAATCGACGGCACGGCATGGGTGTACACATGGACGAGACCGACCGGACACTCGAACAACTGCTCGCGGGGCTGACCGCCGTACGCGACGGCAACCTCGACACGCGCCTGCCCGAGGACGTGGGCGGCCTGCCCGGCAAGATCGCGGTCGTCTACAACGGGATGGTGGCGCAGCTCTCCCTCGTGACGACCGAGGTCACCCGGGTGGCGGAGGAGGTCGGCCGCCAGGGGCTGCTCGGCGGCCAGGCCCGGGTGCCGCCCGTCGGCGGTGTGTGGCGGGAGCTCACCGCCGGCGTGAACAGCATGGCCGACAACCTGACCTCGCAGGTCCGCAACATCTCCCAGGTGGCCACGGCCGTCGCCCGCGGCGACCTGACTCAGAAGATCAGGGTCGACGCCCGCGGGGAGATCCTGGAACTGATGGAGACCATCAACACGATGGTCGAACGGCTCTCCTCGTTCGCCGAAGAGGTCACGCGGGTCGCGCGCGAGGTGGGCACGGAGGGCAAGCTGGGCGGCCAGGCCACCGTGCACGGCGTGTCGGGCACCTGGAAGGACCTCACCGACAACGTCAACTCGATGGCGGACAACCTGACCAACCAGGTCCGCAACATCGCCCAGGTCACCACGGCCGTCGCCCGCGGCGACCTCACCCGCAAGATCGACGTGGACGCCCGCGGGGAGATCCTGGCCCTGAAGACGACCATCAACACCATGGTCGACCAGCTCGGCTCGTTCGCCGCCGAGGTCACCCGCGTGGCCCGGGAGGTGGGCAGTGAGGGCCGGCTCGGCGGGCAGGCCGAGGTCGCGGACGTCTCCGGCACCTGGAGGCGGCTCACCGAGAACGTCAACGAGCTCGCGGGCAACCTGACCCGCCAGGTCCGTGCGATCGCCGAGGTCACCAGCGCCGTGGCCCGCGGCGACCTGACCAGGACGGTCGCCGTCGAAGCCCCCGGCGAGGTCGGTGAGCTGAAGGACAACATCAACGCGATGGTCGAGTCGCTGCGCGCCACCACCCGGGCCAACGAGGAGAAGGACTGGCTGAAGACGAGCCTCGCCCGGGTCTCCGGCGGCATCCAGGGGCGGCGCAGCCTGCCCACGGTGGCCGAGCTGGTCATGCGCGAGGTGCCACCGCTGGTGCGCGCCCAGTACGGCTGCTTCTTCCTCGCCCAGGAGGGCACCGACGGGCCCGAACTCGTCGCCATCGCCTCG
Organism: Streptomyces sp. NPDC059851; assembly: GCF_042732005.1. Lineage (NCBI taxonomy): Bacteria > Bacillati > Actinomycetota > Actinomycetes > Kitasatosporales > Streptomycetaceae > Streptomyces > Streptomyces sp. NPDC059851. The sequence continues at coordinate 16,856 of NZ_JBHWJJ010000137.1, forward strand.
TACGGGCTGCCGGACGACCCGGCGGACGGCGTGCGGCGGGTGCGCGTCGGCCAGTCCCTGGTGGGCCAGGCAGCCGCGGACGGCCGCACCCTCGTCGTGGAGGACCTGCCCGCCGGGTACGCGCGGATCGCCAGCGGTACCGGCGCAGCGGACCCGTCCACGCTGATCGTGCTGCCCATCGTGGTCGAGGGGCAGGTCCTCGGCGCGCTGGAACTGGCCGCCGTCAGCCCGTTCGCGCCCCTGCACCGCGACTTCCTGGAGCAGTTCACGGAGCTCCTCGGGGCCAACGTGGGCGCCCTCGTCGCCAACGCCCGCACCGACGAGCTGCTGGGGCGGTCCCAGCAGCTGACCGCCGAGCTCAGCGCCCGCTCCCAGGAGTTGCAGGCCCGCCAGCGCGAACTGCAGGACAGCAACGCGGAACTGAAGGAGAAGGCGGCCCTGCTGGCCGACCGGAACCGGGACATCGAGCGGAAGAACCTGCAGATCGAGCAGGCCCGTCAAGAACTGGAAGAACGGGCCCGGCAGCTGGCCCAGGCCTCCCTGTACAAGTCGGAGTTCCTCGCCAACATGAGCCACGAGCTGCGCACCCCGCTCAACAGCCTGCTCATCCTGGCCCAGCTGCTCGCCCAGAACGGCGAGGGCAACCTGACCGACAAGCAGGTGGACTACGCGACCGTCATCCACTCCGCCGGCTCCGACCTGCTGCAGCTCATCAACGACATCCTGGACCTGTCGAAGGTCGAGGCGGGTCGTATGGACGTGCACCGCGAGCCGGTCTCGATCCAGCGGGTCCTGGACTACGCCGACGCCACCTTCCGGCCCGTCGCCGACGAACGGAACCTGGAGTTCAGCGTCAGCGCGGCACCCCGGGCCGGGGCCGGGCTGGTCACCGACGAGAGCCGGCTGCGCCAGGTCCTGCGCAACCTGCTCGCGAACGCCCTGAAGTTCACCGAGGAGGGCAGCGTCTCGCTCCGCGTCGAGCCGGCCGCCGGGGCCGAGGTCCCCGCCGAACTCGGCGGCGCCGGCCCCGTGCTGGCGTTCCGCGTCGCCGACACCGGCATCGGTATCCCCACCGACCGGTTGGAGTCCGTCTTCGGGGCCTTCCAGCAGGGCCACAGCGGAACCGCCCGCGCGTACGGCGGTACCGGGCTCGGGCTCTCCATCAGCCGGGAGGTCGCCCGCCTCCTCGGTGGGACCATCACCGTCGAGAGCCGGGTCGGCGAGGGCAGCCGCTTCACCCTCTACCTGCCGGAACGCGCCGGCCGGGCGGAGAAGCCGGGGAGCGGAGCCGCCCGGACCGACGGAGCGGCACGCACGGCCCCGGCCGACAGCGGGTCCCGGCCGCAGGACCTGGCGGACCGGACGGTCCTCGTCGTCGACGACGACAGCCGCAACGTCTACGCCCTCACCGAGACCCTCAAGTCCGCCGGACTCCAGGTGCTCACGGCCGACAACGGTACGGACGGCATCCGGCTGCTCGCCGACCACCCCGAAGTGGACCTCGTGATCATGGATCTGATGATGGCCGGCCTCGACGGGTACGCCGCCACCCGGGCCATCCGCGGCATGGCCGGCCACGCGCACGTGCCCGTCGTCGTGGTCACGGCCAAGGCCATGCCCGACGACAGGTCGGAGGCCATGGCCGCCGGCGCCTCCGACTACCTCACCAAACCGGTGGATCCGGACCTGCTGCTCACCACCGTGCGCACCTGGCTGGGCACGGCCGGGTCCTGATCTGGAGCGGGGATGGACGTAACCGAGAGCGGACTGGCCGCGGCCGTCGCGGAGCTCACGGCCGAGCTCGCCGCCCTGCGCGCCGACCGGGCCCGACGCCGGCTCCTGGACCTGGCCTCGGGAGTGCTGGCCGCGCAGCTCGGGCTGCCCCCGGCCGAAGCGGGCGACCACCTGCTGCATCTGGCCTCGTCCTCCGGGCTGAGCGCCGTCGACCTGGCGGCGGACATCGTCAACGCGGCCTCAGGTACGCCGCAGGCCGAATCGGCCGGGGAAGCAGCGGCCGCCGGTGTCGGCACCGACGCAAGTGCCCCCGGTGCCGCGGCTTCCCCCGGTCCTCCGATCGCGCAGGCGCGGCGGGTCCGGCGCGGCATCGCCGCCGCGCTCACCTCCGACACCGCCTCCGAGGCCGCTGCGGGCCTGATGGAGGACGGCTTGCACCGCCTGGGCGTCGAGGCGTTCTACCTGTGGCGGCGCACCCCGACCGACTGCCTGGAACTCTGGGGCCAGGCCGGGGCCGACCCCCAGGAAGCCTCGCACTGGCGCTGGGTCCCGCCCGAGACCGACGGCCCGCTGCACCGGGCCCTGGCGGGCGGCCGGGCCCTGTGGCTCCCCGAGGGGCCGGGCGGGGCGGGCAGGCTCCCCGGCCCGCGGGCCGATGCGGCACGGGCGGTCGTGCCCTTGGAGCACGGGGGCCGGACGGTGGGACTGGCGCTCGCCGTCTGGCCGGCCCCGGCCGACCTCGACGCGGGGGTACGGGCGTCCGTGGAGGCCCTGTGCTGGTCGGCCGGGCTCTTCCTGGACGGGGCCGGTGACGGGCCGGACGTGACGCCGCCGCAGCTCGCGGCCGTACTGGCACAGCTCGACCAGCCCGCGATCGTGGTCCGGCTCGCCGACGCCGACGACCGCTCCCCCACGGGGGTCGGAGCCCCTCACACCGTCGACCACCTCAACCCGGCGGCCCTGCGCGAGCGGGAGCTGCCGCCCGGCGCGGTCGGGCGGCCCGTCGCCCAGTTGTATCCCGCCGTGTACGAGGAGCTGGTCGGGCTGGTCGCCCGGGCCTGCGCCGCCGGCTCGCCGCAGCACGCAGCCGCCCTGCCCGCGTCCCCGCAGGGTGTGACCGACCCGTCGACGGCGGCCGGGCAGACCATGGCCGACGTCCGGGTCCTGCCGCTGGGCGGAGGGCGCGCGGTCATGCTGTGGCGCACCGGTGCACGGCTCGGCCCTCCGATCGCGCGCGCCCTGGAGCGGCTGGAGCGGCTGGCCGCGTTCGAGGACAACGCCACCGGAGGCTCCCGGTGGAGCGCGTCCGCGTACTCGATCTTCGGGATCGACCCGGACGAGCCGCCCGTGCCGCTGCGGGACCTCGGCACCCGGCTGCACCCGGACGACACGGGCCGTCTGGACGGGCTGCTGGCCTCGCTCGCCGACCGGCACACCGGCGGCCAGGCCCTGGTACGGGTGTACCGTCCGGACGGCGGGGTGCGGCACATCAGGATCTCCGCCGAACCCGTCCTCGCCGGACCGGCCCTGGTCGGCGTCACCGGTGTCTACCAGGACGTCTCCGCCCAGCACCACACCGAGCTCGCGCTCAGCGCCACCTTCGACCGGCTCTCCGCGGCCCAGGCCGACGCCCTCGTCCGCAACCAGGTGGTGCTCCGGCTCCAGCAGACCATCGTCCCGGAGACCTCCGCCCCGCAGGCCGCGCCGGGCCTGGAGGTCGCGGCCCGCTACCGGCCCGCCGCCGTGGAGTACCGGGTCGGCGGCGACTGGTACGACGTGTTCCGGCTGCCCGACGGGAGGGTGCTGGTCACCGTCGGGGACATCGCCGGGCACGGCATCGGCGCGGCCACCTCCATGGTCACGCTGCGCGGGGCGCTGCACGGCCTGGCGTTCACCGGAGGCTCCCCGGGGACGCTGATGCGCTGGTTGAACGACGTCGCCTCGGGTACGCCGAACCAGCCGACCGCGACGGCCGTGTGCGCCCTGTTCGACCCCTCGGACCGGTCGTTGTCCTGGGCGAGCGCCGGGCACCCGCCGCTGCTGTTGGTCCGCAGCGGGAAGGCCCGGTTCCTGGAGGGCCCGCAGAACGTACTGCTGGGGGCACTGCCGGGAGCGGTGTACGAGGAGACCACCACCGGGCTGCGGGCCGGTGACACCCTGATGATGTACACGGACGGGCTCGTCGAACGGCGACACACGGGGCTGGACGAGAGCCTGGCCGTCCTGCGGGCGGCGGCGGAGCGGCTGGGCGCGGGGGGCGTCGAGGAGCAGGCGGACCGGCTGCTGGCATCGGTGAGCGGGGACACGGACGACGACACCTGCCTGGTGGTCGTGCACGTGTCCTGACCGGTGACCGGTGGGGCGGGCGGGGCCCGTCCGCTCACGGTTTTCGCGGTGGGGGCCCGGCGGGGGTGCCGGAGCTGCCGCCGTCGTCGCTCCCACCGGAGGACACGGCCTCGGAGAGGTCCCGGTGGATGGTGAAGACCCCGTCCGCGCCGGTGAGGCGGAGCATCCGCGCCACCTGCCGGCCGAGCGAGGCCAGCTCCACGCTGCCTCCGGCCTCCTCGGCCGCGAGCCGGGCCCGCAGCAGCATGTTCAAGCCGGTGGAGTCGCAGAAGGCGAGCCCTGCGCAGTCGATGATCAGCCGTACCGGGCCGCCGGCCGCGAGCGCGGCGTCCAGGGCCGCGCGCAGCGGCTCCGCCGTGTCGTGGTCGAGTTCTCCGAACAGCAGGAGGACGACGGCGCTGTCCATCCGCCGGACCTCGACCGCGAACTGCTCACCGGAGCCGTCGCCGTGCGCTCGCTCCCGGCTTCCGGCAGCTGTCGACGCCATGGCAAACCTCCTGCGGAACTACGTCCCCCGACGCCCGGTCCATCCGGCCCCTACCCGGTCCGTCCCGCCGCATGCCTCGGAATACCGCAGGCGTGCCTTCCCGTGCAGTGCCGGCCCGCTGCGTCGCGTCCCCCGCACGCCGACCGGAGGCGCCGGGGCGTCCGTGACGTCGAGCAGCCGTCGGTGGCGCCGGGGGTCGTCGTGGACGGGGCGACGCCGGTGCGGTGCCCGGGGGTGCCGGCCACGGCGAGCCTGCCGCGCGGGGTCAACGGGCGGGGCCGCGCCCGCTGGCCGCCCGGGCCGAAGCCCCCGGCGGGACCGGCCCCAACTCCCCGCGGATCCGGGGTCGCTGGCGGTGCCGTCGGCGGCCGGAGCGTGGATACTGCCGGAGGCACGCAACCCCCACAGCACGCCTTCCCCTGAGAGGTCCCCATGACCGCAGCCGCGCCCGTATCCACCCTGGACGGATGGCGCCGGGAGCAGTTCTCCTGGCGTGGCACCACGCACGACTGCTTCGAGCGGGGCGAGGGGCCCGGCGTCATCCTGATGCCGGAGCTGCCCGGGATCACCCCGGAGGTGCTCGGCCTCGCGCAGCACCTGGTCGACAGCGGTTTCACGGTCGTGATGCCGTCGCTGTTCGGCACGCCGGGCACGCCGTCCGTGTCGGCCGGGTCGTTCGTGGCCGTCGCACGTGCCTGCGTCTCCCGGGAGTTCCTCGCCTTCGCCACCAACGCCCGTCGCCCCGTGACCGACTGGCTGCGGGCGTTGGCCCGCAGCCTCGACGCACGGACCCCGGGGAAGGGGGTCGGGGTCATCGGGCTGTGCTTCACGGGCGGGTTCGCACTCGCCGTGGCCGTGGACGACGCGGTGCTCGCCGCGGTGATGGGCCAGCCCTCGCTGCCGCTCCCGGTGACCGCGGCGCACCGCGCGGACGCGGGGCTGTCGGAGGAGGAGCTGGGGGTCGTCACCCGACGCGTGCGGGACGACGGGCTGTGCGTCCTGGGCATGCGGTTCACCGCGGACCCGCTGGTCCCCGGGCAGCGCTTCGAGACCCTGCGCCGCCGGCTCGGCGACGCCTTCGAATACATCGAGCTGGACTCCGGGCCCGGCAACACCGGCGGCTTCGGCAAGCGCGCCCACTCGGTGCTGACCCGCGAGGTCCGGGAGGGGCCCGGGCATCCCGCCCTGGCCGTCCGCGAGCGAACGGTGGCGTTCCTGCGGCGCCGGCTGGTCCCCGCGCCGACGGCCGAGCCGGAAGCCGTCTGAACGCAAAGCCGTCCGAGGAGGGGAGCCGTCCGGGCGGAGGCCGCCGCCGGGGTGCGGTGGTCGCACCCGCGCGGCGGGTTTCCCGGTCAGCCGTTGCGGTGGCCGCGGTCCCGATCGCGGTCGCGGCCCAGGCCTAGGTGTATTGCCCAGTGAGGTTGGGGACGCGGCTGGCGGGTGGTTTGCCTGCGAGCGCGGTGTGTCCGCGGTGGTGATTGTAGGAGTGCAGC
>NZ_JBHWJJ010000138.1:0-22225 GCF_042732005.1 Streptomyces sp. NPDC059851
CGGCTTGATCTTGGTGCCGCCGAGCTCCTTGGCGATCAGGCCCTCCTGGAGGCCGACCAGGGCGGTGGCGTGCGTCAGGTTCGGGAAGTAGCCGATGCGGACCTCGGAGGCCGACAGCTTCTTGCCGGAGCCGGCAGCAGAGCCGGACGTCTTGTCATCGGCCTGCTCGGCCCGGGAGCCGTAGCCGCACGAGGCGAGCGCGGCGATCAGCAGCGGCACGCCAGCGGCGGCGGCCAGTCCGCGGCGGAGGGTCGTGGTGGCAGGCACGGGAGGGCTTCCTCTCGTGACGTCGTCTCATGACGCACGTCTTCGTCGGTGGAGCGAGGTCGGGTCGAGCTCGCGGTGCTCGTGGGGGGTGAGGGCGCGCCGGCAGTGCGCGTACGTCATCGCACACATCGCGCCACCCCTCCCTGACCGCTGCCGAGGGCGCCGCTGCCCACGCGGCCGCCCTCCTTGGCGAAGGTCGCGAAGATGTCTCCACACATGGCTAGAAGTCCCACCCTTCGTCGTCCGCCTCGGCGCCGGTCCCGGCCTTGGAGGCGAAGGACTCGCCGGCCATGCCCGCCGCGAGGGTGGTGCCGTCGGCCGGGTCGATGAGCAGGAACGATCCGGTGCGGCGCGAGTCGGCGTACGCGTCGAGCGCGAGGGGCTCGGCGGTGCGTACGACGACACGGCCGATGTCGTTGGCGACCAGCTGCCCGGGGTGGGGGTGCTGGGACAGGTCGTCCAGGGTCAGCCGGGACGGGATCTCCTTGACGATCGCCTTGACGGTGCGGGTGGTGTGCTTCAGGAGGACCCGCGCGCCCACGGCCAGCGGCTGGTCGGCGACGTGGCAGACGGTCGCGGTGACGTCCTGCGTGGTGGTGGGGGCCGAGGCGGTCGGGGCGATCAGGTCACCGCGGGAGATGTCGATGTCGTCCTCCAGACGGAGCGTCACCGACTGCGGGGCCCAGGCGATGTCGACGCTCTTGCCGAGCGCGTCGATGCCCTCGATGACCGAGGTCCGGCCCGACGGCAGGACGGTCACCGGCTCGCCGACGCGCAGCACGCCGGAGGCGATCTGCCCGGCGTAGCCCCGGTAGTCGGGGTGTTCGGCGGTCTGCGGGCGGATCACGTACTGCACCGGGAAGCGCGCCGGGCAGGTGGCGAGGTCGTGGCTGACCGGGACGGTCTCCAGGTGCTCCAGCACGGTCGGGCCGCCGTACCAGTCCATGGTGGCGGACGGCTCCACGACGTTGTCGCCGGCCAGGGCCGAGATCGGGATCGCGGTGATCTCCGGGACGCCCAGCTCGGAGGCGTACTGCGTGAACTCCTCGGCGATCCGGGCGAAGACCGCCTCCTCGTAGCCGACGAGGTCCATCTTGTTCACGGCGAGGACCACGTGCGGGACGCGCAGCAGGGCCGCGACGGCCGCGTGGCGGCGGGTCTGCTCGACGACGCCGTTGCGGGCGTCGACGAGGACCACGGCCAGTTCGGCGGTGGAGGCGCCGGTGACCATGTTCCGGGTGTACTGCACGTGCCCGGGGGTGTCGGCCAGGATGAACCGGCGGCGGGCGGTGGCGAAGTAGCGGTAGGCCACGTCGATGGTGATGCCCTGCTCGCGTTCGGCCCGCAGGCCGTCGGTCAGCAGCGCCAGGTCCGGGGCGTTCTGCCCGCGGTCGGCGGACACCCGTTCCACGGCCTCCAGCTGGTCCTCCAGGACCGACTTGGAGTCGTGCAGCAGCCGTCCGACGAGGGTGGACTTGCCGTCGTCGACGGAGCCGGCCGTGGCGAAGCGCAGCAGCGTCGTCGCGCTCAGCTGCTCGGTGGTGCTGGTCATCGCTAGAAGTACCCTTCCCGCTTGCGGTCTTCCATCGCGGCCTCGGACAGCTTGTCGTCCGCCCGGGTCGCGCCCCGCTCGGTCAGGCGGGAGACGGCGATCTCGGCGATCACCGCGTCGAGCGTGGTGGCGTCGGAGTCGACGGCTCCGGTGCAGGACATGTCGCCGACGGTGCGGTAGCGGACGAGCCGCTTCTCCACCGTCTCGGTGTCCTTCGGACCGCCCCACTCACCGGCCGTGAGCCACATCCCGCCCCGCAGGAAGACGTCCCGCTCGTGCGCGAAGTAGATCTCCGGCAGGGCGATGTCCTCGCGGGTGATGTACTGCCACACGTCCAGCTCGGTCCAGTTGGACAGCGGGAAGACCCGGACGTGCTCGCCGGGGGCGTGCCGGCCGTTGTAGAGCTGCCACAGCTCCGGGCGCTGGCGGCGCGGGTCCCACTGGGAGAACTCGTCGCGCAGCGAGAACACCCGCTCCTTGGCGCGGGCCTTCTCCTCGTCCCGGCGGCCGCCGCCGAACACCGCGTCGAAGCGGTGGTTCTGGATGGCCTCGGTCAGCGGGACCGTCTGCAGCGGGTTGCGGGTGCCGTCCGGGCGTTCGCGCAGCTTGCCCGCGTCGATGTACTCCTGGACGGAGGCCACGTGCAGCCGCAGGCCGTGCTCGGCGACCGTGCGGTCGCGGTAGTCGATGACCTCGGGGAAGTTGTGCCCGGTGTCCACGTGCAGCAGCGCGAACGGCACCGACGCCGGCTGAAAGGCCTTCAGCGCCAGGTGCAGCATGACGATGGAGTCCTTGCCGCCGGAGAACAGGATCACCGGCTTCTCGAACTCGCCCGCCACCTCCCGGAAGATGTGCACCGCTTCCGACTCCAGGGAGTCGAGGTGCGACAGGGCGTACGGCGCGTCCGCGTCGGCGGCGCCGTTGTGCAGGTGCGCGGCGGTGGTCATGCCAGCCCCTTCTCGGTGAGCAGCGTGAACAGGGACGCCGCGGATTCCTGGACGGTCTGCGTGTGCGACTCGATGCGCAGGTCCGGGGCTGCCGGGGCTTCGTACGGGTCGTCCACGCCGGTCAGGCCGGAGATTTCGCCCGCCGCCTGCTTGGCGTACAGACCCTTCACGTCGCGGACGGAGCACACCTCCACCGGGGTGGCCACGTGGACCTCCAGGTACGTCGTGCCGGCGGCGGCGTGCCGCTGCGCGACGGCCTCGCGGCTGTCGGCGTACGGCGCGATCACCGGGACCAGCGCCTTGATGCCGTTGCTGGCGAGGAGTTCGGCGACGAAGCCGATCCGCTGCACGTTGGTGTGCCGGTCCTCGCGGGTGAAGCCCAGGCCCGCCGACAGGAACTCGCGGATCTCATCGCCGTCGAGGACCTCCACCCGGTGGCCCTCGCCGCGCAGTCGCCCGGCCAGCGCGTGGGCGATCGTCGTCTTGCCCGCGCTCGGCAGACCCGTCAGCCACACCGTGGCTCCCCGGTCCGTCACGCTCATCTGCTTCTCCGTATGTTCCGTCATCAGCCGTGCAGTCCGCACTCGGTCTTCGCCCGGCCCGCCCAGCGGCCGGCCCGGGCGTCCTCGCCCTCCGCCACCCGGCGGGTACAGGGGGCGCAGCCGACCGAGGCGTAGCCGTCCATCAGCAGCGGGTTGGTGAGGACGCCGTGCTCCGCCACGTACGCGTCGACGTCGTCCTGGGTCCACCGGGCGATCGGCGAGACCTTGACCTTCTGCCGCTTCTCGTCCCAGCCGACCACGGGGGTGTTCGCCCGGGTCGGGGACTCGTCGCGGCGCAGCCCGGTCGCCCAGGCGTCGTACGCGGTCAGGCCTTCCTCCAGCGGCTTGACCTTGCGCAGGGCGCAGCACAGGTCGGGGTCGCGGTCGTGGAGCCGGGGGCCGTGCGCGGCGTCCTGCTCGGCCACCGTCAGGCGGGGGGTGAGGGTGATGACGTTGACGTCCATCACGGCCTCGACCGCGTCGCGGGTGCCGATGGTCTCCTCGAAGTGGTAGCCCGTGTCGAGGAAGACGACGTCCACGCCGGGGAAGGCGCGGGACGCCAGGTGGGCGACGACCGCGTCCTCCATGGAGGAGGTCACGCAGAACCGCCCGCCGAAGGTCCGCGCCGCCCAGGAGAGGATCTCCAGGGCGGAGGCGTCCTCCAGGTCGCGGCCGGCCCGTTCGGCCAGCTCCTTGAGCGTGGTGGTGGTCATATGTCCTCCCCTCCGGCGGTCCCGGTGCGCAGACCGCGGGCCAGCAGTCCCAAGTACTTGAGCTGGAAGGCCCGGTTGCACGACCGGCACTCCCAGGCGCCGTGGCCCTGCTCGTTGGGGAACAGGTCCTCGTCGCCGCAGTACGGGCAGTGGAACGGGGCTGCGCGCTCGCTCATGCCGTGCTCCTCGTTCCGCTCGTTCCGCTCGCTGCGCTCGTTCCGTGCTCCTCGTTCCCGGTCGCCGCGCTCACGAGAGGCTCTCATCGCTGGCGCGGGCGACCCAGGTGGCGAAGCGCTCGCCGTCTTCGCGCTGCTCCTGGAAGCGGCTGACGACCCGCTCCACGTAGTCCGGCAGCCCGGCCGAGGTGACCTTCAGGCCGCGGACCTTGCGGCCGAAGCCGGCCTCCAGGCCGAGGGCGCCGCCCAGGTGGACCTGGTAGCCCTCGACCTGGTTGCCGTCCTCGTCGAGGACCAGCTGGCCCTTGAGACCGATGTCCGCGACCTGGATACGGGCGCAGGCGTTCGGGCAGCCGTTGATGTTGATGGTGAGCGGCTCCTCGAAGTCCGGCAGGCGGCGCTCCAGTTCGTCGATCAGCGAGGCGCCGCGCGCCTTCGTCTCGACGATGGCCAGCTTGCAGAACTCGATGCCGGTGCAGGCCATCGTGCCGCGGCGGAACGGGGAGGGCTTGACCCGCAGGTCCAGCGCCTCCAGGGCGGCCACGGCCGAATCGACCTGCGCCTCCTCGATGTCGAGCACGATCATCTTCTGCTCGGCGGTGGTGCGCAGGCGACCGGAGCCGTGCCGCTCGGCAATGTCCGCGATCTTGGTGAGGGTGGCGCCGTCGACGCGGCCGACGCGCGGGGCGAAGCCGATGTAGTAGCGGCCGTCCTGCTGCTGGTGGACGCCCACGTGGTCGCGCCACTGGCCCCTCGGCTGCTGGGGCGCCGGGCCGTCGGTGAGCTTGCGCTGCAGGTAGTCGTCCTCCAGGACCTGGCGGAACTTGGCCGCACCCCAGTCGGCGACGAGGAACTTCAGTCGGGCGCGGGTGCGCAGGCGGCGGTAGCCGTAGTCGCGGAAGATCGAGATGACGCCCTCGTAGACGTCCGGGACCTCTTCGAGGGAGACCCAGGCGCCCAGGCGCACGCCGAGCTTGGGGTTGGTCGACAGGCCCCCGCCCACCCAGACGTCGAAGCCGGGACCGTGCTCGGGGTGGTTCACGCCGACGAACGCGACGTCGTTGATCTCGTGCGCCACGTCCAGCAGCGGGGAGCCGGAGACCGCCGACTTGAACTTGCGGGGCAGGTTCGAGAAGTCCTTGTTCCCGACGATGCGGCGGTAGATCTCCTCGATGGCGGGGGTGCCGTCGATGATCTCGTCCTTGGCGATGCCGGCGACGGGCGAGCCGAGGATGACGCGGGGCGTGTCGCCGCACGCCTCGGTGGTGGACAGGCCGACGGCCTCCAGCCGGCGCCAGATCTCCGGGACGTCCTCGATGCGGATCCAGTGGTACTGCACGTTCTGGCGGTCGGTGAGGTCGGCGGTTCCGCGGGCGAACTCCTCGGAGATCTCGCCGATCACGCGGAGCTGCTCGGTGGTCAGCCGGCCCCCGTCGATGCGGACGCGCAGCATGAAGTACTCGTCGTCCAGCTCTTCCGGCTCCAGGACCGCGGTCTTGCCGCCGTCGATCCCGGGCTTGCGCTGGGTGTACAGGCCCCACCAACGCATGCGTCCGCGCAGGTCGTTGGGGTCGATCGAGTCGAATCCGGCCTTCGAGTAGATCGTCTCAATGCGTGTCCGCACATTGAGACCGTCGTCGTCCTTCTTGAACTGCTCGTTGCCGTTGAGGGGGGTGTGGTGTCCAACGGCCCACTGGCCCTCGCCGCGGTGACGGCCGGGCTTGCGGCGCGCGGTGGCGGGTGTTCCGGGGGTGGCGGCCATGGCGGTACGTCCTTCTTCGGCGGCTCAAGAGCGAGGGCAGGGGGAGTCGGCGGCGCGGGCCCCTGGGGCGTCGCTGACGCCGAGCAGGTACGGCCGACTGCCGCGCGGCTCCGGTTGTGCCGGAGCTCGGGGCGGTGGTCCGCCTTCAGGGGACTGGCGGGGAGATGGCGCATCCGCGACGACGCTGTGCGGTGCGCTGTGCGGCGGTGGCTGGTTCCGTCAGCTCGCCGGACAGATGGCGCTGGACATGCGGCCGAGGTCGACGTGCCGCCGACTCACCAAGGCTGTTCCAGCTCCATTCATGGCCGAAGCGTGTCACGGGGCGATTGGAGGAGTCCACCACTGTCCATGATGCGGACGATGTGGTCCCGAATTTTGAGACGCCGTGACGGGGGTCACGTACGTACGGGACGCCCGGGGCCAGTGGTTCCGGCCCCGGGCGGCGCACGGGGTGGTGGGGGAGGGCGCGCGGCGCGCTCCAAGACGCGGTTGCGAACCCCCACGCCGTTCAGGGGGCGGGGTCACGCGCCGGGCCAGGGGCCCGGGGTCGGGGTGTCCTCCTTCTCCTCCGTCTCGGTCCGGAAGAGCTTGAAGCCGCGCCGGAGGTAGTTGTCCATCGCCGTCGGGCCGTCCTGGCTGCACGTGTGGAGCCACACCCGCCGCGTGGGCCCGCGCTCGGGCCAGCGATCCGCCAGCGACCAGGCGGCGGCCACCCCCACCGACAGCAAGTGCCCGCCGATGCGGCGGCCCCGGAAGTCGGGCAGCAGCCCGAAGTACATGATCTCCACCACACCGTCGGCCTGCGGGTCGAGCTCGACGTACCCGGCGGGCGTCCCCCGGTCGTACGCCACCCAGGTCTCCACCCCGGGCCGCGCCAGGTATTCGACCCACTCGGCGCGGGTCAGCGACAGCCGGTCCGTCCAGTGGATGTCACCGCCCACCGAGGCATAGAGGAAGCGGCTGAACTCGGGCGAGGGGACTTCCGCCCGCTGGACACGTATCTCGGATCCCGGTACGGCGGCCGGGACGAGGTCCTCCGGGGAGGTCATCTCCAGGGACCACGTGGTGAGTGTGATGGTGCTCATGCACGTCAGGGAATCACGCCGGGCCCCGGAGAGCCCAGGCGGGCCCTGATCACCGCGGGCGCGGTGGAGTGCGGCAGCAGCCCCGCCGGGTCCGCGGGCCGGACCAGCTCCACCTCCACGTCCTCCGCGAACCGGTACGGGCGGTGGGCCAGGACCCCCGCCAGGTGCCGCCGCACCCGGGACAGCTCCGCCCGCACCGTCACCGTCCGCGTCGGATCCCCGAACAGCTCCTCCGACAGCTCGGCCGCCGTACGCCCCCGCGGGCTCTGCGCCAGCAGGAACAGCAGCTCGGCGTGGCGCGGGGTCAGCTCCAGCGACCAGCTCCCGGCAGCCCCGTACACCGCCGCCGTCCACGCACGGGGCCGGCTCAGGTCCAGCACCACCCGGCTCGCCGCCGCCCCGACCGCGGGCGCCTCCGCGACGCGCAGCAGCCAGCCGCCCGGCAGGGGCTCCACCGCGCACTGCCCGAGCTGCGGCAGCCACACCGGGCCGGGCCCGAACCCCTTCGGCAGCGGGATCCGCTCGGGTGGGGCGAACCCGCTCACCGCGGCCGTCCAGCCGTGCGGGTCCACCGCGGCCGCCCGCCCGGGGTGCAGCCGGGCCAGCAGCGGCGCCGCCACCGCCCGCAGCCGCTCCAGCGACTCCAGGTGCCGCACCCGGAGCTCCCGCTCCGCGAGCCGGGCCACCGAGGTCACCCAGGCCAGGGTGGCCGGGTGCATGGTGGCCAGCGGTCCGCTGACGTCCACCACGCCCAGCAGCCGCCCGTCCCGCGGGTCGTGCAGCGGAGCCCCCGCGCAGGTCCACTCGTGGTGGCTGGAGACGAAGTGCTCCGCCGAGAACACCTGGACCGGCCGCCGCGCCACCAGGGCGGTGCCCACCCCGTTCGTGCCGACCACCGCCTCGTCCCAGTCGGCCCCCACCCCGAAGCCGAGCCGGTCCGCCGCCCGCAGGATCGGCGCGGCGCCCTCCCGCCACAGCAGCCGCCCGTCCGCATCGGCGACGACCATGATGTGCAGGGCCGTGTCGAGCGCGGGCAGCAGCCCCTCGCGCAGCACCGGCAGCATCTCCCGCAGCGGCGACCCCTGCCGCCGCTCCTCGGTCTCCGCGGCCGACAGCAGCCGCGAGCGGGCGTCCCGGTCCGGGTGCACCCCGCGCGCCAGCATCCGGCGCCAGGACTCCGCGATCTCCGGTCTGGGCAGCGCCGGCGGCCGTTCGCCGGCCAGCGATGCCGCGCGCACCCCCTTGAGCAGCCGCGTCGCCTCCCGGGGCTCCATGGCCGAGATGCGCGCCACATCGACCGTGCCTCCTGCGGTGTCGGCCACCGGAACCTCCCCGTGCGGAACAGGACGTACGAGGGAACCCGCCCGGGTCGGTCCGGGTGCGCGCTTCCCCTGGCACCCCCGGCGGACGGTTCCGCCTCAGAGGGTTGCAACGGTATGCAACTCTCGCCAAGTCCCGGTCGCCCGACCGAAACTGTCCGCGCGCCGCGAGCGGCGTGACAGCCTCTCCTCGGGGCTTTTCGGGCCAGCGGTGGTGCCGAGTCGGCGCGGCGCCACCCCTGGTCCGGTCAACGGGTCCGGATCCCGGCGTCGGCGTGGTTTGGGGACCCGCCTACCCGGTGATCCGCGCCCGTTCCACCACCGCCCCCAGGTCCAGGGTGTGCGGCAGCGTGCCGAAGGCCCCGCCCCGGTCGCCGCCGAGCCGTCCCGCGCAGAACGCGTCCGCCACCTCCGGCGGAGCCCACCGCACCAGCAGCGACGCCTGCAGCACCAGCGCCATGCGCTCCGCGAGCCGTCGTGCCCGCGCCTCGATGCCCGTCAGGTCCGCCAGCTCCGTCAGCAGCCCCCGGACGGCCGCGTCCAGCCGGTGGTCGGCGCCGCGGGCCTGCCCGATCTCCCGCAGGAAGGCGTCCAGCGCCTGCGGCTCGCGCTGCAGCACCCGCAGCACGTCCAGGGCCTGGACGTTGCCCGAGCCCTCCCAGATCGAGTTCAGGGGGGACTCGCGCAGCAGCCGCGGCAGCCCGGACTCCTCCACGTAGCCGTTGCCGCCCAGGCATTCCAGGGCCTCCGCCACCGTCGGGGTGCAGCGCTTGGTCACCCAGTACTTCGCGGCGGGCACCGCGATGCGCAGGAAGGCCCGCTCCTGGTCGGTGTCGGCGTCGCACGCGGCGGCGAGCCGCAGGGCGAGGGTGGTCGCCGCCTCGGACTCCAGGGCCAGGTCGGCGAGGACGTTCTGCATCAGCGGCTGCTCGATGAGCGGTGCTCCGAAAACGGAGCGGTGCTCCGCATGGTGGACGGCCTGGGTCAACGCCTGCCGCATCAGCGCGGCCGAGCCGAGCACGCAGTCCAGCCGGGTCGCCGCGACCATCTCGATGATCGTCCGTACGCCGCGCCCCTCCTCGCCGACCCGGCGCGCCCACGTCCCGTCGAACTCGACCTCGGCCGACGCGTTCGACCGGTTGCCGAGCTTGTCCTTCAGCCGCTGGATCGCGAAGGCGTTCCGCGTCCCGTCCGGCAGCACCCGCGGCACCAGGAAGCACGTCAGGCCCTCCCGCCCCGCCCCGGCCGCCTGCGCCAGCACCAGGAACCCGTCCGACATCGGCGCCGAGCAGAACCACTTGTGCCCGGTCAGCCCGTACTCGCCGGGCGTGCCCAGCGGCCGCGCCGCCGTCGTGTTCGCCCGTACGTCGCTGCCGCCCTGCTTCTCCGTCATCGCCATGCCGAGGAGCGCGCCCGCCTTTTGCCCGGCCGGCCTGAGCCCCTCCTCGTACACGTGCGAGGTCAGCCTCGGCTCCCACTCGGCGGCCAGTTCCGGCTCCGCCCGCAGCGCCGGCACCGCCGCGTGCGTCATCGACACCGGGCAGCCGTGCCCCGCCTCGGCCTGCGACCACACGAAGAACCCGGCCGCCCGCCGCAGGTGCCCCGCCGGCCGGGTCCGGGCGTCGGTGAGCCCGGCGCCCACCGCACGCCCCAGCAGCCGGTGCCAGGCCGGATGGAACTCCACCTCGTCGATCCGGTTGCCGTACCGGTCGTGCGTCCGCAACCGCGGCGGGTTCTCGTTCGCCTGCCGGGCCCACTCCTGCGCCTGCCCGGACCCGGCGGCCCGCCCGAGCTCCGACAGCTCCTCGCGGACCTCGCCGAGCAGTCCGGGCGGCGCGTCGCCCAGGTGGCGCTCCACGTTCTCGGTGAGGACCCGGTCGCCGGCATAGACGTCGTATCCCACCAGGGGAGGAGCCTGATTCGTCACGGTGTGGGTGGTGGCTGCCATGCGGATACCGTAAGGACGTGCAGCCAGTAGAAGAAACTCCCGGACGGGTCCCCGGGCGACTCCACCGGGCCCGGGCCCTCTACCGCAACGTCTCCAAGCGGAAGATGGCGTGGCTGCTCCTGAAGGACACCGTGAACTCGTGCATCGAGTACCGGATCCTGGGACTGGCCGCGGAGGCGGCGTTCTTCACGCTGCTGTCGCTGCCGCCGCTCTTCCTCGGCCTGCTCGGTGTCCTCGGCTACGTCGACGGCTGGACCGGCGGCACCTTCGTGGCCTCCATCGAGGAGAACATCCTCCGCGCCGTCGGCACGGTCCTCTCGGACCGGGGCGTCAGCGACATCGCGAAACCGATGCTGGACGACGTGACCTCGCGCGGCCGCCCCGACATCATCTCCCTCGGCTTCGCCTTCGCGCTGTGGTCCGGGTCGCGCGCCGTCAACGTCTTCATCGACACCATCACCGTCATGTACGGGCTCGACGGCCACCGCGGCATCGTCAAGACCCGGCTGCTGGCCTTCCTGCTGTACGTGATCGCCCTGGTCATCGGCGCTGTCGTGCTGCCGCTGATGGTGGCCGGACCGGACGCCGTGGTGCGGTGGCTGCCCTGGAGCGCGGAAGTGATCGCCGTGCTGTACTGGCCCACCGTCACGCTGCTGTCCATCGTCTTCCTCACCACCCTCTACCACGTGTCCGTGCCCGTCCGCTCGCCGTGGATCGAGGACGTCCCGGGCGCGCTCGTCGCCCTCGCCATGTGGGTGCTCGGCTCGTTCCTGCTGCGGATCTACCTCACCAGCACCGTCGAGGGCCCCACCATCTACGGATCGTTGGCCGCCCCGGTCGCGGTCCTGCTGTGGATCGGCGTGTCCGCCTTCGCGGTCCTCGTCGGCGCCGCCGTGAACGCGGCCATCGACCGGGTCTGGCCGTCCGTGGCGACGGCCGCCGCCCGCGAGGTCAACGAACGGGCCCGGGAGGCGGAGGCAGCCCAGCTCATCGCGCGGGCCGCCGCCTGGCGGGCACTGGCCGAAGGGGAGTCCGAGGACGAGGACGACGAGGAGGACGGCGAGGGCGACGGCGACATGCCGTCCGAATTCCCGGAACGCTGGTCGAACTTCCTCCCGCCGGAGGACTACACGGCCCGCCTCCGCAAGCACTGACCCGGGGCCGGCCGGAGAGCCGCGCCGGAAGCCGGAAGGAGAGCGGAAAAACAATTGGCGCGGCCGTGCGGGCACTTGTTACGGTGAACCCGTTCCCGCCGCCCGGTGCGGGGCCGTCAGTACGTTGCACGACCAGGAGGTGAGTCCATTGATGACCGTCGCTGAGCAGAGTGCTGCCCGCACTCAGAAGACCATCAATGCCATCCCCGTGGTCTCCGGCTGACCTCACGCCTTCTTCGTGCGCGCCACAGGCGCACCCGCGGCCGGGGCCACCCTGTGAAGGGTTCCCCTTGACTCCCTCCGCTCCTGCTTCTGCTTCCTCCTCTTCCGCTTCCCCGGCTACCCCGGCTCCTTCGGCTCCTTCCGATTCCTCCTCGCTGACCGCCCTCGGCTGGGACGCGGCCTGGGAGGCCGAGTTCGCCCCGTACGCCGCTCAGGGCCTGCTGCCCGGCCGCGTCGTCCGCGTCGACCGCGGCCAGTGCGACGTCATGACGGCCGCGGGCACCGTCCGGGCCGACACCGCCTTCGTCACTCCGCACGACCCCCTGCGCGTCATCTGCACCGGCGACTGGGCGGCCGTGGAGGCGGGCGGAAACCCGCGCTACGTCAAGGCGTACCTGCCGCGTCGCACCGCGTTCGTACGTTCCACCTCCTCGCAGCGGTCCGAGGGCCAGATCCTCGCCGCCAACGTCGACCACGCGATCATCGCCGTCTCCCTCGCCGTCGAACTCGACCTCGGCCGCATCGAGCGGTTCCTGGCCCTGGCGTGGGAGTCGGGCGCCCAGCCGCTCGTCGTGCTGACCAAGGCGGACCTCGTACCGGACCCGGTCACGCTGTCGTACCTGGTCCAGGACGTGGAGACGGCGGCGCCGGGCGTCCAGGTCCTCACCGTCTCCTCGCACACCGGGGAGGGCACGGACGTCCTCGCCGCGATCGTCGCCGGCGGTACGAGCGTGCTGCTCGGCATCTCCGGCGCCGGCAAGTCGACCCTGGCCAACGCGCTGCTGGGAGCCGACGTCATGGAGGTCCGGGCGACCCGGGAGGTGGACGGCAAGGGCCGCCACACGACCACCACCCGCAACCTGCTGGCCCTACCGGGCGGGGGCGTGCTGATCGACACGCCGGGGCTGCGCGGCGTGGGCCTGTGGGACGCCGGGACCGGCGTCGGGCAGGTCTTCTCCGAGATCGAGGACTACGCCACCGATTGCCGCTTCCACGACTGCGCCCACGAGGCGGAGCCGGGCTGCGCGGTGCTGGCGGCCGTTGACGCCGGGGAGCTGCCGCACCGCCGCCTGGAGAGCTACCGCAAGCTGCTCCGGGAGAACCAGTGGATCGTGGCCAAGACCGATGCGCGGCTGCGGTCCGAGATCCGCCGCGACTGGCGCATCAAGTCCGCCGAGGGCCGCGCCAACTATGCGGCCAAGCGGGGCCGCAAGCTCTGACCGGCAGCGCCGGGTCCGGTTCGGTCCGATCCCGTCCAGTCCGGCCCGGCCGGGCGGGGCGGTGCCCGTCGGCGCCGGCCCGCCCGCTCCCGCGCCTCACGGGGGCGACGGGGTGTCCAGGCCCCAGGAGAGGACCCGGTCCGGATGGATCCGGATCACCTCCGGGCTGAAGTGCGGGCCCAGCGTGTGCGGGCCGACCTCCAGCGTGGCGTGGCCGCGGATCTCGATGCCGCGGACCCGCCACGGTCGGGTGCTCACCAGGTCGTCGACCACCAGCGCCAGCCGCGGGTTGCCCTGCAGGTTCCGCCATTTCTTGGTGGCGCCCATGTCGAGCCCGCCGACCAGGACGGTGCCGTCCTCCTGCGGGAAGAACCCGACCGGATTGGCCTGCGGCTGCCCCTGCGCGTCCACCGTCGCCAGCCGCCCCAGCCGCTGCGACCGCAGGTATGCCAGCTCCGCCTCGCTGAAACCCTCGAACACCCTCATAAGGCCACGGTCCCGCATCCGGCCCCGCACCGCATCGGAGCGGATCCGGGCGTGTTCCCGTCCGGGCTCCACGCCCGCGGGCCGGGCCGTGCCGCGGCGCCTGCCGGTCCCGCCGCCCTGCGGGCACGCCGTTGCGCCGCCCCGGTGGTGCCCGTCAACCGGCCACGACCGTACCCAGCCACGCCCCCACCACCATCAGGCAGGCCAGCAGCTCCACCAGCACGCTCGTCCCCACCGCCCGCATCACCGCCCGCACCGACGCCCACGCCTCGCCGTGCGTGCCCAACCGCAGCCGCTCGCACAGGTAGATCCCGCCCACGAAGCCCGGGACCGCGCCCACGACCGGCAACAGGACGAAGCCGAGCAGGGCGCCCAGCCCCGCGTACACCGCCATCCGGGGGGTCGCACCCACCCCCTGCACCCGCCGCGGCGGCAGCTGCCACTTGACCACCTGCACCACCAGCAGCAGGGCGGTCGCCGAGACCAGAAGCGACCAAGCAGCCGCCGACCGCTCCCGCAGCGCCCACCACAGCACCCCCGCCCAGACCAGCCAGGTCCCCGGAACGCCAGGGACCAGCACCCCGGCCGCCCCGAGCAGCAGCACCAGCCCCACCAGGACCAGCTGTGGCAGATCCACATGCTCAGCGTGCCCGACCAGGGGCTACCGGGCCACCCAGCCCCGTTCGCGCGCGTGCCAGCCCAGCTGCAGTCGGGTCGTCACCCCGGCCAGCTCCATCAGCCCCTTCACCCGCCGCTGCACCGTCCGCAGCCCCAGGTCCAGGTGCTTGGCCACGCTCGCGTCCGTCAGCCCGGCCAGCAGCAGCGTCAGGATCTCCAGGTCCGTCGCGTCCGGCACGCCCCCCGACTCCTCCGCCGCCCCCGTCGCCCCCAGCCGCAGCGGCACCGCCTCCCGCCAGACCGCCTCGAACAGGCCGACCAGCGAGTCCAACAGCCCCGAGGCGTGCACCACCAGCGCCGTCGGCTCCGCCCCGCGCGCCGTCAGGGGGACCATCGCCAGGGACCGGTCCGCGATCACCAGCTTCGTCGGGACCCGGTCCGTGACCCGCACCCGCTCCCCGCGCGCCAGAGCCGTCGACGCCTCCCGGATGCCCGTCGGCCCGCCCAGTACGTCCTGGTCGACCACCACCCGGAACACGACGCCCCGCGCGGCGGCGGCCCGCTCCTCCTCCTCGTTGTCGGCCGCCGTCACCGCGTGCGGCCGGCCCGTGACCAGCGCGCACACCTCCTGCGCCGCCCCCAGCTGGAGCTGCCGGAACCGGTGCGCCACCGCGCTCGCCCCCGTCACCACCTCCAGCAGGTCGTGCACCGTCGGCTCGGCCGCCTCACCCCGGTATTCCTGCGCCAGCAGCGCCGCCGACAGCTCCGCCCGCTCCAGCTCGCTGCGCTGCCGCGCCAGCAGCGCCGCCAGTGCCACGCCCGGCGGGGCCGCCACCCAGCGCCCCGGCCGTGCCGAGGACTGTGCGGCCAGACCGTGCCGCTCCAGATGACGCAGCGCCCGCTCGGTCTGCGGCACCGGTAGCGCCAGCCGGTGCGCGAGATCCGGCACCTCGGACGCCCCCAGCGCCACCAGTGCGCGGTACGTCGCCTCCTGCCCCTCGTCCAGGCCTATCGCACTCAGCAACCCGTCCACCCCCCACCTCTCGGCACGCCGCCCCTGGCGGGAAGCGGCCGTGGCGCGAACCCGCCGCGGACATCATCGCCGCAGCCGTCACCGGAGCACCAACACCCTCTAGGCGCACCCGACTTGCATGGTGTTTCCCGACACGTCCCCGATGGGACGGATGCGCCTGATGTCGTGTTGCGTGCGGAAGCCCGCCCCAGGGGCGACCGGCATACGGAAAGCCGTACGTGCGTACGGAGTTCGCCGTTCCGTGCGAAGGAAGCGGAACGGGACCCCATTTCGTGTATTCCGCGTTTTCCGCGGCAGCGGGGGGCCGAGAATAGCGGCATGAGTCAGCAGGGCGCGGACGACTGGTGGCAGAGGCTGTACGAGGACCCCGACGCGGGCCCCACCCCCGACCCGGGGGACACCCTGGAGAGCCGCTACCACTCGGCGGCCTCCGTGACCTCCACGCAGGCACCGCCCGGGGTGCCGCCCCAGCCGGGCCCACCGGACGCGGGGGCCCCACCACCGCGGCCCGGTACGACGGCGCCCGGGCACGGGGACTCCGCTGCGGTGCCCCCGCCGTCGGGCCCGCCCGGGGTGGTGACCGTGCCCTCGCCCGGGGAGCTCGCCGCGGTCCCGGCGCAGCCGCTACCGCCGGACCCGGCAGCGCCGCAGGTGCCGCCGGTGTCGGGACGGCCCGGGCCGGAGGCGCCGCCGGTGTCGGGACGGCCCGGGCCAAAGGCGCCCGTTCCCGCACCGCCGCGGCCGGCCGCCGCCCCGTCGTCCCGGCCGGGGGCCGCGGCGGAGACCGCGGAACACCTGCCCGGGGGGCGGCAGCCGGACGGGCCGGTGGGCGCCGAGGGGCTCGGCGCGGCGCAGTGGACCGGGGCAGGAACAGCGACAGGGACGGCAACAGGAGCCGGGGCGACGGCCGGCGCCGGGGCTGGGCTGCCCCGGCCGCGGGATCCGCGCGAGAACGGGACGACCGGGTACGGCCTGGGCGACGTGACCGTACCGCCCGTCCCGGCCGACGAGGCTGCGCCCGCGCACCCGCCTGCACCCCTGGAACCGGCACCGGAGCCCCCGCGTCCCCCCGCCGCCCCGCCCCTCCCGCAGGCCCCGCCCACCCCCGTTCGGCCGGAGGTGCGGCACCTCGGGGACAGGGCGCCCACCTACTCCGCCGAGCCCGGTGCGCTGCCCCTCGCCGACCCGGTCGCGCTCGACACCCTGATCCCGGACACCGTCCTGGAAGGCGCCCGCCACGGGGCCTGCACCCTGCGCGCCGCCTCGGTCCGAGGGGACTCCGCCCGCTACCGCGGCGAGGCCCGTCGGGACGTCCTGCTCACCGCCCGCTTCGGAACCGGCGACGACGCCCTCGTCCTGGTCGCCCTCGCCGGCGGCGACCGCGCCGCCGGCGGAGCCGCCGAGGCCGCCGCCGAGCTGTGCCACTGGATCGGCACGGCCGTCGGCCGCAGCCAGCCGCGGCTGGCCGAGGACATCCGGGCCGGGCGGCGCGACGCCCTCCGCTCCGGGCTCCAGCGGCTCACCGACCGCGGCTACGGGCGGCTGCGGGCCCGCGCCGCCGAGCTCGGCCACCCGGAGGACGCCTACACCGCCGGGCTGCGCGCCCTGCTCCTGCCCATTGACCCCGAATGCCGTACCCGCATCTGCTTCGGCGCGGGCAGCGGCGGGCTGTTCCGACTCCGCTCCGGAGCCTGGCAGGACCTGGAGACCGCCGAGCCGACCGCGGCCGCACGGCCCGACGGCGAGCCCGGCCACGAGTCCGACCCGGAATCCGGCCACGAGCCGGGCCCCGGCTTCCGGTTCCGCGCGGCCGTCGCGCGGCCCGGCGACACCCTGCTGCTCTGCTCGGGCGGCCTGGCGGACCCGATGCGGGAGGAGGAGCTACTGCCGGCCGAGCTCGCGGCCCGCTGGTCCGCCGGAGAACCGCCCGGCCTGGCCGCGTTCCTCGCCGACACGCAGCTGCGCGTCAAGGGGTACGCCGACGACCGGACGGCAGCCGCGGTCTGGGATGCGTAGGGGGAGCTCGTACCCGACGACCGACGGGGCGGAGCCGGTGGGAGATTTCCTCGCCCCCGTGCAGTACGGCCCGCCCGTCGCAGTGGTCACGTTCGGCAATCCGCCGCCCGCAACGGCCGGGCGGGACGTGCCGGTTTCCGGACTACCTCCGGGCGGGCGGCGCACCGCCGCCGGGACCGGGCCCGCCCCCGTGGCCGCGGTGTCCGTCCCCGGAACGCCGTTCGTCCCATCGAACGTGCGGGGCGGGACGGTGACCGGATTCGAACCGTCCGTCAAGGAGCTCGGGCTCGACGGCGCGAGAGCCGGCTGATCCGGATGGCTCGATCCCGTCTGCGCAACGTGATACGGCCGTGAGGCCGCAGGAGTGCGGGTTACCCCGGCGGGCATGCATTCCGTAGACCTGTTCGAGATCCACGGATACGGGGGAGGGGCATCGCCGTGCGGGTGGAGGCGAAGACCGGAAAGCAGTGGCGCAGGGGGCGGCCCCTCCAGCGTGAGCCGTCCGCCCCGGAGAACGCGGCGGCGGGCAAGGAGGCGGCCCTGGAGATCCGCCGCAGTGTGCGCCGCGCCGACCTCAGGGCCGTCGGCGAGGTCCGCACGGCCCTGAGGGAGCTGATGCGGCACCGCTGCCGGGCCGATACCACCGAGGCGGCCGAGCTCCTGGCGACCGAGCTCGTCACCAACGCCCTCGTCCACACCGACCGGGGCGCCGAGGTGTCGGCCCGGCTCGCCGCGGGCCGGTTGCGGGTGGAGGTCCGCGACCACGCCGAGGGCCGGCCCCCGCGCCCGTACGTACCGGCCGCCGACGACGGTACGCACGGGCGGGGGCTCATGTTGGTGGAGGCGCTCGCCGACGCCTGGGGCGTGGACGCGGCCGGTGCGCCGGCGGCGGGCAAGGTCGTGTGGTTCGAACTGGACGGCGTCACCGACGACCGGAACGGCGCAGGGCCCGCCTGACCGGGCGGGCCCTGTGGGCCGGCCGGCCCCGTGCCCGGCGACGGGCGGCCGGGGCCGGCGGGGCCGGCGGGGCAGGACGGTCAGCCGAACTGCTGCTCCAGGTCCTTGAGTTTGCGTTCCAGGGAGTCCAGCCGGGGGATCGTCTGGGTGTCGTCCTCGGCGGTCAGATCGACCGTGCGCGGGCCGGACAGGTCACCGATGTCCGATCCGGTCACGGCCTGGAGGGAGAGGCGGCGGCGCGGGGAGGGCAGTTGTCCCTGATCCGCTATGGCCGGCTCCGCGCCGACCGGCGCGGAGCCCGTCGCGGGGGCGAGCCCCGCCATGTCCACCTGGCGCCCGCGCGAGCGCCCGAACACGAAGGTCCGGTTCTGCCGGCCCAGCGCCTTCAGCCGGGCCCGGTTCAGCCGGTTCTGGTCCCGCCTGCGGTGGCGGTCCAGCTCCTTCTCCCGCTTGTCCTCCCGCACTTCCTCGACGGCCTCGTCCAGGGTGCGGACGCCCTCCAGCAGCATGAGCGACCACGCACCGAACGTTTCGCGAGGCGCCCGCAGCCAGCGGACCATGCGGATCTGCGGCAGCGGTCGCGGGATCAGGCCCTGCTCGCGCAGTGCCGCCCGACGGGTCTGCTTGAGGGCCCGGTCGAACAGGACGGCCGCGGAGAGCGACATGCCGGCGAAGAACTGGGGGGCACCGTCGTGGCCGAGGCCGCGCGGCGCGTGCACCCAGTTGAACCAGGCCGCCGCGCCGGCGAACAGCCAGACCAGCATGCGGGAGCCGAGGGCCGCGTCGCCGTGGCTCGCCTCGCGCACGGCGAGCACCGAGCAGAACATGGCGGCGCCGTCGAGGCCGAAGGGGACCAGGTACTCCCAGCCCCCGGAGAGGTTCAGGTTCTGTCGGCCGAAGCCGACCAGCCCGTGGAAGGACAGGGCGGCGGCCACCGCCGCACAGCAGAACAGCAGTACGTAGGAGGCGGTTCCGTAGACGGCTTCCTTGCGCCGCCGCCGCTCCTCGCTGCGTTCCCAGGAGTCCTCGGTCGCCGCCTTGTCGTTCTCCCGCTTGCCCCGGGCCAGTACCGCAACTGCCGCAAGTACGCCCAGGATCAACAGGCTGCCGGGCAGCAGCCAGTCCAGCGATATGTCGGTCAGTCTCATGCGGATGTCCCTCGCCTTTGCATCGACTTGCGGCCTACCGGGGCCATGGTGGCGTAGGAGATCGGCTCGGCATGCGGGTTTCGGGGCAAGTGGACGCCATCGGGGGGCGCGGCCCGCCGGATAGGGTGTTGTGATTCGAACTCCCGCTCGCGCGACGGGAGTTGCGTTCGATTACGGTCAGTCGGACGGGTGGGTTGGAGCGCGGGTCGCTTGACGGCGCCCGGCGACTACGCCCCGGCGAGGAGGTCTCCTTCGAGGACGGTCTCGTCGATCCGGGGCCGGTCCCAGAGGGCGAGGAGTTCGTTGGCGACGGCCACCACGGCCCCGCGGTCCCCTCCCCGATCCCGTTCCCGTTCCCGGATGGCGGCGGCCGACAGGCTGCGCGGTACGGCACCGGCGTCCAGTAGGACGCGCCATTCCTGGAGCCCGAGTTCCAGGAATTCCAGCCCGGTGAGTTCCGCGATCTCCAGGGGGTCGGCGAGCGTTCCGGGGGCGGCGGTGAGGGTGCGCAGGCGGGGCAGCCCGGTGACGGGGGAGAGGCTGAACGGGGCGCCGTCCCCGGCGCGGACGGACAGGACTTCCAGGGCGGGACGGGCCGCGGCCCGGACGGTCGGCAGGTCGCCGCCGCCGACCTCGGCCACGGCCGGAAGGTCCGCGCGACGGGCCCGGGGCCGCTCCCGCTGCCGGCCCAGTACCAGGTCGGTGAAGGAGTCGGCGACGAGTTCGGCGCCGAGGCTCTGCTCGTGATCGACCAGGATCACCTGCCCGAGGTGTCCGCCGGGGCCGGGGGTCAGGTCGACCGCGATCTCGTCGCCGCCGTTGCTGCCGAAGACGATCCAGCCGGGCGAGCCGGCCAGGCCCTGCACCGGGGCGTCGGGCGGGGTGGCGACCCCCTTCGTCGCCCCGAGCTCCCAGCGGGAGTGGCGGACCGCAGGGTCGATGGCGTACAGCTCGTGCAGGGCGGAGACCTCGTAGCCGACCGCGGCGGAGGCGCTCTCCCACGCCTCGTGGTCGTCCTCCCGGTCCTCCCCGGCTTCCCCCCGTACCCGGGTCACCCGGTAGAACACCTTCAGCTCGTCCGGGAGGATGACGCCGAGGCGTGCCTCGGCCGCGGCGATCTCCTCCTCCGTCGCACCGATGGCGTCGGGTATCCGCTCGCGGAGCGTCCGCTCCAGCAGTTCCAGGTCGGCCGAAGGGGCCGGGACCGCCCCCGGCACCGGGTCGGGAAGACGGCGCCAGGGCTCGGGCACGGAGCCCTCGACCAGGACGAGCACCCCGAGGTCCGGGTAACCGATGGCGGCTTCCACGGCCGGGCAGGGCCAGACCAGGCGCAGGGTGGTCCGTCCGGTCGGCCGGATCTCCGCGGAGAACGCGACCTCCTCGACACCGCCGCGCGCGAGCGCCCGCTGGACGTGCTCCACCGCCGCCGGCCCCTCCGACGACGTCCCTCCCCGCAGCCAGAGGCTCCAGCCGGTCCGGCTGATGCGTCCCGCCACGCGGGCGGACCCGTCGGGACGGATCTCCGGGTAGCCGGCCAGCAGGAGCCGCAGCACCGGGTCCCAGGTGCCGAACTCGTACAGGGAGGACAAAGGCGGCCGTCGATCGATCATGCGCAGACCGTACGTGCAGCCTCTGACACCCGGCGGCGCCGTACGGGGTGGACGGACGGTGGACGACGGAGGTTCAGCCGGCGGAAGCCGCGCGGGCCGTGAGGCGGGTCACCCGGTCCGCGTCGCACGTCCGGGGGCAGGTGACGCAGGTTTCCTCGGGCCGGATCGTGTAGAAGAGGCAGCAGCTGACCCGGTCCCGGGTGGCCAGCGGCTCACCGCCGGGGCCCGTGAGCGTACGGAACCCCGCGCGCCCGGTGTACGGGGCCGTCGCGCCGGGCAGCAGGGCCTGCAGCTCGTCGATGGCCTGCTGCTCCTCGTCGAGCAGCTTCGCCGCGTACCACAGGCCCGCGACCAGCGAGTCGGTCGCCAGGCCCCACAGGGCGCGCCGCCCGCGCCGCATGCGCGGGCCGAAGCCGTCCATGACCGGTTCGAGGTGCTGCGCCACCGCAGCGCGCACCTCGGCCCGCAGGGCCTCCCCGTCGGGCACGACCCGGGCCCCGGGGGAGGTCGCCGCGGGATCGTCCGGGAGGCAGGCGAAGGACTCGGCCCGGACGCTGATCCGCCCGCGGGGCCGGTGGACGGCCATGTCCGCCGGGGTGATCCAGGGCACCCGCTGCTGCAGGAACCACGGAACGGTGGTCAGCAGGCAGGCGCGCCACGCGTACCGGTGCAGCCCGAAGGTGGCGACCACGTCGGGGCGCGCCTCACGGCCGTAGTCCTGCAAGACCTGGGCCTTGTCCCAGGCCAGGAAGGCGTCCAGGGCCGGGCCGCCGGCCGCGAGCTCGTCCGCGCCGACCCACCCCGCCCCGCGCGGGGCGGGTTCGTGCGCGGCGCGTTCCACCACGTGCAGGCCCTCGTACACCGCCGTCAGCCGTGCGTAGGCGTCCGCCAACGGGGAGGGAGGGGGCACGGATGCGGGAGCGTGGGCCGAGGCGGCTGCGAGGGCGGGCGCGGGCATGCGTCATCACCGATCAGGAGGTCGTGATCGACATAGGTAAGGCTTACCTTACCCGATCGGGGTCCGTCTGTATCCACACTTCCCGGACGGATTCAACTATTCTCCCGACAGGCCGGAACCCACAGGAGGACCGAGTGCACAAAGCGGCCCGTGTCGGGGTGTCGGCTCTGATCCCGACCCAGAAGGTACTGCGCCATTCCGTTCGCGGTCAGGTGCTGGAGGCGCTGCGCGCCGCCCTGGTCGACGGCGAACTGGTGCCCGGCGAGATCTACTCCGGACCGGCGCTGGGCGAGCGCTTCGGCGTGTCCGCGACGCCGGTGCGCGAGGCGATGCAACAGCTGGCCCTCGAAGGGGCCGTGGAATGCCTGCCGAACCGGGGCTTCCGGGTGCTGGAGCGCACCCCGCGGGCACTGGCCGAGCTGGCCGAGGTGCGGGCGCTGATCGAGGTCCCGGTGATGCTGAGGCTGGCCCGTACGGTCCCGACGCTGTCTC
>NZ_JBHWJJ010000139.1:0-21853 GCF_042732005.1 Streptomyces sp. NPDC059851
GCCCTCGTACTGTCCGGGGCCCGGCTCAGCCGCCGAACTCCTCCAGGCCCTTCAGCGCCTGGTCCAGCAGGGCCTGCCGGCCCTCCAGCTCACGCGCCAGCTTGTCCGCCTTGGCGTTGTTGCCCGCCGCACGAGCCGCGTCGATCTCGGCACGCAGCTTGTCGACCGCCGCCTGCAGCTGACCCGTCAGACCGGCCGCACGGGCCCGCGCCTCCGGGTTCGTACGGCGCCACTCGCCCTCCTCGGCCTCCTGGATCGCCCGCTCCACCGCGTGCATCCGGCCCTCGACCCGGGCGCGGGCGTCCCGCGGCACGTGGCCGATGGCCTCCCAGCGCTCGTTGACCGAGCGGAACGCGGCACGAGCCGCCTTCAGGTCCGTCACCGGGACGAGCTTCTCGGCCTCCTCGGCGAGCTGCTCCTTCAGCTTCAGGTTCTCCACCTGCTCGGCGTCGCGCTCCGCGAACACCTCGCTGCGTGCGGCGAAGAACACGTCCTGCGCACCGCGGAAACGGTTCCACAGGTCGTCCTCGGCCTCGCGCTGCGCCCGGCCCGCCGCCTTCCAATCCGCCATCAGCTCGCGGTAGCGGGCGGCCGTCGGACCCCAGTCCGTCGACTTGGACAGCGACTCGGCCTCGGCGACCAGCTTCTCCTTGACCTTGCGGGCGTCCTCGCGCTGCGCGTCCAGCGCAGCGAAGTGGGCCTTGCGGCGCTTGGAGAAGGCCGAGCGGGCGTGGGAGAAGCGGTGCCACAGCTCGTCGTCGGACTTGCGGTCCAGCCGGGGGAGACCCTTCCAGGTGTCCACCAGCGCCCGCAGCCGCTCGCCGGCGGCCCGCCACTGGTCGCTCTGCGCCAGGTCCTCGGCCTCGGCCACCAGGCTCTCCTTGGCCGTCCTGGCCTCGTCCGCCTGCTTGGCCTTCTGCGCCTTGCGCTCCTCGCGCCGTGCCTCCACGTCCGCGATCAGCTTGTCCAGCCGCACGCGCAGCGCGTCGAGGTCACCGACTGCGTGGTGCTCCTCCACCTGCTGACGCAGGTGGTCGACCGCGATCTGGGCGTCCTTGGCGGACAGATCGGTGGTCCGCACCCGCCGCTCGAGGAGGCCGATCTCGACCACCAGGCCCTCGTACTTGCGCTCGAAGTAGGCCAGGGCCTCCTCGGGGGTGCCCGCCTGCCACGAGCCGACGACCTTCTCCCCCTCGGCAGTACGCACGTACACGGTGCCCGTCTCGTCGACGCGGCCCCACGGGTCGCTGCTCACAGCGCCTCCTCCACCTGATGCCTGCGGGGGGGTCCACCCCCGGGCATCGTCCACAGTTTCCTGGGGCGGGCAGCGCCCGCCCTGCACAACGCCAACATAGGCGACCGCCGGGCCGGCTGTCCGCATCCCGCACGACGGAATATCGCCGCAGGGGGCGCGGGGCCGGCCGGGCGCGCCGCCCGGCCCGTCAGTTCTGGGTGACGGTGCCCTTCTGGATGACCACCGCGGTCTTCGGGGCACCGTCCTGGCCGCCCTCGGCCGTACCCGCCTTGGCGACCTCCTCCAGGGCCTTCAGGCCGGCCGCGTCGATCTTTCCGAACGGCGTGTAGGACGGCGCCAGCGGGCTGTCCTTGTAGACCAGGAAGAACTGGCTGCCGCCGGTGTGCGGGCGGCCGGTGTTGGCCATCGCCACCGTGCCCGCCGGGTAGATCACCTGACCCTGCTCGTTCGGCTTGCCCAGGGCGTCGAGGTTCTCGTCCGCGATCGTGTAGCCGGGACCGCCCATGCCGGTGCCCTCCGGGTCGCCGCACTGCAGCACGTAGATCCCGGAAGTGGTCAGGCGGTGGCACTTGGTGTTGTCGAAGAAGCCCTTGTCCGCCAGCGCCTTGAACGAGTTGACCGTCTCCGGGGTCTTGGCGGCGTCCATCTCGACCTTGATGTCACCGGCGCTCGTCTTCAGCGCGAAGGTGTACTTGGCCTTCTGGTCGATCGCCATCGCCGGGGCCGGGGACTGCTTCGGGGTCGGCGCCGCCGAGGGGCTCGCGGCCGGGTCCGCCGCCTCGTCCTTCTTGTCCGACTCGAAGACGCCGCCGACGATCAGGCCCACCAGCGCGGCGATCACCACGGCCACCGCCGCGCCGATCACCACCGCCCGCTGCCGCCCCTTGCGCCGGGCCTCGGCCCGACGCTGCTGCTGACGCTCGAACTTCTCCCTGGCGAGCTGTCGCCGCCGCTGATCGCTCGTGACCACCGGGTCGTCTCCTTGTACGTGTCTGGTACCGCTGTCCGGGCTCGGTTATGCCGTACCGTATATGGGTTCGCCGTGGAACGAGCCGCGCCGGTAGGCTCTGAGCAGCAGCATTGGCGATCGACGGCCGCTGCCGACCCTCCCGCCGGACACGAATGAGGACGAACGTGCTGATTGCCGGGTTCCCCGCAGGGGCCTGGGGGACCAACTGCTACGTGGTCGCCCCCGCCGCTGGCGAGGAGTGCGTGATCATCGACCCGGGCCACCAGGCCACCCAGGGAGTCGAGGAGACGCTGAAGAAGCATCGGCTCAAGCCCGTCGCGGTCGTCCTCACCCACGGCCACATCGACCATGTGGCCTCGGTGGTCCCGGTGTGCGGAGCGCACGACGTTCCCGCCTGGATCCACCCCGAGGACCGCTACATGATGAGCGACCCGGAGAAGGCCCTCGGCCGCTCCATCGGCATGCCGCTCATGGGCGAGCTCACCATCGGCGAGCCGGACGACGTCCGCGAGCTCACCGACGGCGCCGGGCTGGAGCTGGCGGGCCTCGACTTCACGGTGGCGCACGCGCCCGGCCATACCAAGGGGTCGGTGACCTTCCGGATGCCCGAGCGGGCCGACATCCCCTCGGTGTTCTTCTCGGGCGACCTGCTCTTCGCCGGCTCCATCGGACGCACCGACCTGCCCGGCGGCTCCCACGCCGAGATGCTCGAGTCGCTGGCCCGCGTGTGCCTGCCGCTCGACGACTCGACCGTGGTGCTGTCCGGCCACGGTCCCCAGACCACCATCGGCCGCGAGCGTGTGACCAACCCGTACCTGCGGGAGGTCGCCGCCGGCCTGGGAGCGGACCCGACCGCCGCTCCACGACGAGGAATGTGACGAGACTTTCGTGAGCACCTTCAAGGCCCCCAAGGGCACGTACGACCTGATCCCGCCGTTCTCGGCGAAGTACCTGGCCGTCCGCGAGGCCATCTCCGCGCCGCTGCGCAAGGCGGGCTACGGGTACGTCGAGACGCCGGGCTTCGAGGATGTCGAGCTTTTCGCGCGGGGTGTCGGCGAATCGACCGACATCGTGACGAAGGAAATGTTTACGCTGACCACGAAGGGCGGTGCCAATCTGGCGCTGCGCCCCGAGGGCACGGCATCCGTCCTGCGCGCGGCACTGGAGGCCAACCTCCACAAGGCCGGCGGCCTGCCGGTCAAGCTCTGGTACTCCGGCTCGTACTACCGCTACGAGCGCCCGCAGAAGGGGCGTTACCGCCACTTCTCGCAGGTCGGCGCCGAGGCGATCGGTACCGAGGACCCGGCCCTGGACGCCGAGCTGATCATCCTGGCCGACCAGGCGTACCGCTCGCTGGGCCTGCGCAACTTCCGCATCCTGCTGAACTCGCTCGGCGACCAGGAGTGCCGTCCGGTCTACCGCGAGGCGCTCCAGGCCTTCCTGCGCGGGCTCGACCTGGACGAGGAGACCCTGCGCCGCGCCGAGATCAACCCGCTGCGAGTGCTCGACGACAAGCGGGCCGACGTCCAGAAGCAGTTGGCCGACGCGCCGCTGCTGCGCGACTACCTCTGCGACGGCTGCAAGGCGTACCACGAGGAGGTGCGCACGCTGATCACCGCGGCGGGCGTGGCCTTCGAGGACGACCCGAAGCTGGTCCGCGGCCTGGACTACTACACCCGCACCACCTTCGAGTTCGTCCACGACGGTCTGGGCTCCCAGTCCGCGGTCGGTGGCGGCGGCCGCTACGACGGCCTGTCCGAGATGATCGGCGGCCCCGCGCTGCCCTCGGTGGGCTGGGCGCTCGGCGTGGACCGCACGGTCCTGGCGCTGGAGGTCGAGGGCGTCGAGCTGGACATCCCGCCGGCTACGGAGGTCTTCGCAGTGCCGCTGGGTGAGGAGGCGAAGCGCCTGCTGTTCGGCGTGATCACGCAGCTGCGCGCGGTCGGCATCGCCGCCGACCTCTCGTACGGCGGAAAGGGCCTGAAGGCAGCGATGAAGGGCGCGAACCGTTCGGGCGCGCGCCTGGCGATCATCGCCGGCGAGCGGGACCTGGTCGAGGGGGTCGTCCAGCTCAAGGACATGGAGTCCGGCGAGCAGACGGCCGTGGCGCTGGACGCGCTGGTCGAGAGCGTGCGCGCGAAGCTCGCGTGACGAAAAGGGGCCGGACAGCGTGTGCTGCCCGGCCCCACCCCCGCGATGGCGGGGAGCAGGTTGAGACGCCCGGATTCGAAGACGTGAACCTGGGATCATCCCCGCGCGCGGGGAACACTCAACCGCACAACGACCGGTGGCCGTGCGTGGTTACTCCCCGTCCGGGCCACAGGTCCGTGCGGCAGAATGCACCGCATGACGACTACAGGCGACAAGACCGTGCGCACCGTCGGCGCGAGCCGGGCGCTGGCCTGGCTGCTGGTGATCACCGGCGCGGCCGGGCTGCTCGCGGCCTGGGTGATCACGCTCGACAAGTTCAAGCTGCTGGAAGACCCGAACTTCACGCCGGGCTGCAGCCTCAATCCCGTCGTCTCCTGCGGCAACATCATGAAGAGCGAGCAGGCGGCGGTGTTCGGCTTCCCGAACCCGATGCTCGGGCTCGTCGCCTACGGCATCGTGATATGCGTCGGGGCGAGCGTGCTCGCCGGTGCCCGCTTCCGCCCCTGGTACTGGCTCACGTTCAACGCGGGCTGCCTCTTCGGCGTCGTCTTCTGCGCCTGGCTGACGTACCAGTCGCTGTACAGCATCGGCGCCCTGTGCCTGTGGTGCTGCCTGGCCTGGGTCGCCACGATCTTCATGTTCTGGTACGTCACCGCGCACAACGTGCGCGAGGGGATGCTGCCCGCGCCGGGCTGGCTGCGCGGCTTCCTGGACGAGTTCACCTGGGTGCTGCCGGTCCTGCACGTCGGGATCATCGGCATGCTGGTCCTGACCCGCTGGTGGGACTTCTGGACCTCCTGAGCCCGCCCGGTCCGTCAGTGGGAGCGCTTAGGCTTCCCGTGTGGAACCAGATCTGTTCACCGCCGCAGCCGAAGAGCGCCAGGAGAAGGACCCGGCGAGCTCTCCGCTCGCCGTCCGGATGCGCCCGCGCAACCTGGACGAGGTCGTCGGCCAGCAGCACCTGCTGAAGCCCGGCTCGCCGCTGCGGCGGTTGGTCGGGGAGGGCGCGGGCGGTCCCGCCGGGCCGTCGTCGGTGATCCTCTGGGGGCCGCCCGGCATCGGGAAGACCACCCTCGCGTACGTGGTGAGCCAGGCGACGCAGAAGCGTTTCGTGGAGCTGTCCGCCATCACGGCGGGCGTCAAGGAGGTGCGGGCGGTCATCGAGGGCGCCCGGCGCGCGGCCGGCGGGTACGGCAAGGAGACCGTCCTCTTCCTCGACGAGATCCACCGCTTCAGCAAGGCCCAGCAGGACTCGCTGCTCCCGGCCGTCGAGAACCGCTGGGTGACGCTGATCGCGGCGACCACCGAGAACCCGTACTTCTCGGTCATCTCCCCGCTGCTGTCGCGTTCGCTGCTGCTGACGCTGGAGCCGCTGACCGACGAGGACCTCAGCGCGCTGATGCGCCGGGCCCTGACCGAGGAGCGGGGGCTGCGCGGGTCCGTGTCCCTGCCGGCGGACGCCGAGGCGCACCTGCTGCGGATCGCGGGTGGGGACGCCCGGCGGGCCCTGACGGCGCTGGAGGCCGCCGCCGGGGCGGCGATGGCCAAGGGCGAGGACGAGATCAGTCTGAAGACGGTGGAGGAGACGGTCGACCGGGCGGCCGTGGCCTACGACCGGGACGGCGACCAGCACTACGACGTGGCGAGCGCGCTGATCAAGTCGATCCGCGGCTCCGACGTGGACGCGGCCCTGCACTACCTGGCCCGGATGATCGAGGCGGGGGAGGACCCGCGGTTCATCGCCCGGCGGCTGATGATCTCGGCGAGCGAGGACATCGGCCTGGCGGATCCGACGGCCCTGCCGCTCGCGGTGGCCGCGGCGCAGGCGGTGGCGATGATCGGCTTCCCGGAGGCGGCGCTGACCCTGTCGCACGTGACGATCGCGCTGGCGCTGGCCCCGAAGTCGAACACCGCGACGACCGCGATCGGAGCGGCGCTCGCGGACGTCCGGGCGGGCCTGGCGGGGGCCGTTCCGGCGCACCTGCGGGACGGGCACTACAAGGGCGCGGCGAAGCTCGGGCACGCGGTGGGCTACGTGTACCCGCACGACGTACCGGGCGCCATCGCGGCGCAGCAGTACGCCCCGGACGTGGTGCACGGCAAGCGGTACTACGAGCCGACGCGCTACGGCGCGGAGGCGCGGTACGCGGACGTGGTGGAGAAGGTCCGCGAACGCCTGCGCGGCTCCTAGCCGCCGGCCGCGGCGAAGAGGTTCTGCATGGCGCGGCGCAGCCCGCGGACGTCGCTGACCGGGGTGGGGAAGTCGAAGCGGGCGTCGAAGGAGGACGCCGAGCGGGGGCAGGTGAAGCGGACGCGCAGGCCCAGCCGGTCCAGGGCGAGCGGGACGGCGGTCAGGCCCGCGCTCTCCCGCGGTCCCAGGAGGGAGCCGAGGTCGCCGATCCGGTCGCGGTGGGCGGCGGCGAGGTGCTGGAGGAGCTCCGTCTCGTGGGCGGCGACGGGGTCGGGCTCGGCCGCGGCGAGGTCGTCGGGGTCCACGCGCTCGGCGCCCCAGAGGTCGTCCACCGAGACGTCGCCGACCTCCAGCCGGAGCAGCACCCAGTGCGGGCGGCCGTGCAGGCGCAGCAGCTCGCCCACCGGGTGGCGCTCGGCGAGCAGCGCGGCGCAGGCGGC
This sequence comes from Streptomyces sp. NPDC059851, assembly GCF_042732005.1. Lineage (NCBI taxonomy): Bacteria > Bacillati > Actinomycetota > Actinomycetes > Kitasatosporales > Streptomycetaceae > Streptomyces > Streptomyces sp. NPDC059851. Next base: position 7,008 of record NZ_JBHWJJ010000139.1, read on the forward strand.
CCGGTCCTCCTCGGGGACCTGGGTCAGCCACCCGGCGAGCCACGCGCGGCCTCGGATACGATGGGGCACGGACACCGGCGCCACATCCGTGATCTCGATCACGGCGGTGAGGTCGTCGTCCTGGGCGTGCGCGGCTGCCCTGGCAGCCGTGGAATCCCCTGATACCAGGAGGATCACGTCCCCGTCCGGGGTGACGGTCGCAGCGGCCGGCATCCCCGTCCACCACTCTCCCTGGTCACGAGCACCGGGCAGCGTGAGGGATACTGAGGCGTTGGACTCTACGAGGGTTCGTACGCGTTCGGCTCCGGTGAGCTGCCGAACGCCTTCCCTGGGACGCGGCTGACCTTGCTTATCGTCGTCGAAAGCGGATTTCGTTTCGTTGGAATCCGAACTCCGATGCGCACTGGGCAGGGGGATCCCATGCGGTCGAGACATTACGTCCTCCTCGATAAGGTAAGCCTCACCTAACTTACATGGAGGTAGGTTCCCCGTGAACCAGAAGCGACCCAAGGTCAAGAAGTCGCGCGCTCTCGGCATCGCCCTGACGCCGAAGGCCGTCAAGTACTTCGAGGCCCGCCCCTACCCGCCGGGCGAGCACGGCCGTGGCCGCAAGCAGAACTCGGACTACAAGGTCCGTCTGCTCGAGAAGCAGCGTCTGCGCGCCCAGTACGACATCTCCGAGCGCCAGATGGCCCGCGCGTACGACCGTGCCAAGAAGGCCGAGGGCAAGACGGGCGAGGCGCTGGTCGTCGAGCTCGAGCGTCGTCTCGACGCCCTGGTCCTGCGTTCGGGCATCGCCCGCACCATCTACCAGGCCCGCCAGATGGTCGTCCACGGCCACATCGAGGTCAACGGCGCCAAGGTCGACAAGCCGTCGTTCCGCGTCCGCCCGGACGACGTCATCACCGTCCGCGAGCGCAGCCGCGAGAAGGTTCCGTTCCAGATCGCCCGTGAGGGTGGCTACGCAGGCGAGGGCGAGACCCCGCGCTACCTGCAGGTCAACCTGAAGGCCCTGGCCTTCCGCCTGGACCGCGACCCGAACCGCAAGGAGATCCCGGTCATCTGCGACGAGCAGCTCGTCGTCGAGTACTACGCCCGCTGATCCGGCGCGCGTAGCCTCACAGGCTGGTCAGCCCGCCGGTTCCCCCTCGGGGGAGCCGGCGGGCTTCCTGCTTTCCGGGTCCGGCGCATGACCCACCCCGCCCGACGGAGCCGGTCGGCGCCCGGGCAAGATTGTTTCCGGAGTCCTGCGGGCCCGTGGGTCGGGATTTCCGGTACGGCTGCGTATCTCCGGCGCGATAGGGTCGGAGAACGACTTTTCTACGTAGCGATCAACATGCAGAGAGCGGTGCAAACGTGTCCGGTGGAGAGGTGGCCGGGATCCTCGTGGCCGTCTTCTGGGCAATTCTGGTCTCCTTCCTGGCCGTGGCGCTGGCGAGGCTGGCCCAGGTGCTCAAGGCGACCACCAGGCTGGTGGCCGAGGTGACCGAGCAGGCCGTCCCACTGCTGGCGGACGCCTCCACGACCGTCCGCTCCGCGCGCACGCAGCTCGACCGGGTCGACGCCATCGCCAGTGACGTCCAGGAGGTCACCTCCAACGCGTCCGCGCTGTCGTCCACCGTGGCCTCCACCTTCGGCGGCCCGCTGGTCAAGGTCGCGGCCTTCGGCTACGGGGTCCGCAAGGCCCTGGGCCGGGACCGGGAGGGTGCCCCGCCCGCCGCGGAGCGACGTACCGTGATCGTTGGGCGTACGGTGCCGGCGGCCCGGCGCCGGAAGCAGAAGGGCTGACCCACGCCGATGTTCCGCCGAGCCTTCTGGTTCACCGCCGGCGCAGCCGCCGGCGTGTGGGCCACCAACAAGGTCCACCGCCAGCTCAAGAAGCTGACGCCGGAGAGCCTCGCCGCCCAGGCCGCAGACAAAGCAGTGGAGGCGGGCCACCGCCTCAAGGAGTTCGCCCTCGACGTCAAGGCGGGAATGTCCCAGCGCGAGGACGAGCTGAATGACGCACTGGGGTTGCACCAGGACCCCGACCGGCCCGACAACGTCACCGCCCTCCCCGGGCCGCGGCGGGTGCGGGCCATCCAGAACGACGCGCACCGCAAGACCACCCACCGACCGAACTTCCCCCACATCAACCGGAATGAGGACCACTGATGGAGTCGGCTGAGATTCGCCGCCGCTGGCTGAGCTTCTTCGAGGAGCGCGGTCACACCGTCGTCCCTTCGGCGTCGCTCATCGCGGACGACCCGACTCTGCTCCTGGTCAACGCGGGCATGGTCCCGTTCAAGCCGTACTTCCTCGGTGAGACCAAGCCGCCCGCCCCGCGGGCGACCAGCGTGCAGAAGTGCGTCCGTACCCCGGACATCGAAGAGGTCGGCAAGACCACCCGCCACGGCACGTTCTTCCAGATGTGCGGCAACTTCTCCTTCGGCGACTACTTCAAGGAAGGCGCCATCAAGCTGGCCTGGGAGCTGCTCACCACGCCCCAGGAGAAGGGCGGCTACGGCCTGGAGCCGGAGAAGCTCTGGATCACCGTCTACAAGGACGACGACGAGGCCGAGGAGATCTGGGCCAACGTCATCGGCGTGCCGCGCGAGCGCATCCAGCGCCTGGGCAAGAAGGACAACTTCTGGTCCATGGGCGTGCCCGGCCCCTGCGGCCCCTGCTCCGAGATCAACTACGACCGCGGCCCCGAGTTCGGCGTCGAGGGCGGCCCCGCCGTCAACGACGAGCGGTACGTGGAGATCTGGAACCTCGTCTTCATGCAGTACGAGCGGGGTGCCGGCGACGGCAAGGAGGACTTCCCGATCCTCGGTGACCTGCCGTCCAAGAACATCGACACCGGTCTCGGCCTCGAACGCCTGGCGATGATCCTGCAGGGCGTGCAGAACATGTACGAGACCGACACCCTGCAGGTCGTCATGGACAAGGCCACCGAGCTGACCGGCGTCCGCTACGGCCAGGCCAAGGACACCGACGTCTCGATGCGCGTGGTCGCCGACCACATGCGCACCTCCGCCATGCTCATCGGCGACGGCGTCACCCCCGGCAACGAGGGCCGCGGCTACGTGCTGCGCCGCATCATGCGCCGCGCCATCCGCAACATGCGACTCATGGGCGCCACCGGCCCCGTGGTCAAGGACCTCATCGACGTCGTGATCGACACGATGGGCCAGCAGTACCCGGAGCTCATCACCGAGCGGGGGCGCATCGAGACCGTGGCCCTCGCCGAGGAGGCCGCGTTCCTCAAGGCGGTGAAGGGTGGGACCAACATCCTCGACACCGCCGTGACCGAGACCAAGGCCGCCGGCGGCACGGTCCTCTCCGGCGACAAGGCGTTCCTGCTCCACGACACCTGGGGCTTCCCGATCGACCTCACCCTGGAGATGGCCGCCGAGCAGGGCCTCACGGTGGACGAGGCCGGCTTCCGCCGCCTGATGCAGGAGCAGCGCGACCGCGCCAAGGCCGACGCCAAGGCCAAGAAGACGGGCCACGCCGACGTCTCCGCCTACCGCGAGATCGCCGACACCGCCGGCGGCACCGAGTTCACCGGCTACGCCACCAACCAGGGCGAGGCCGTCGTCGTCGGCCTGCTCGTCAACGGCGTCTCCTCGCCCGCGGCCTCCGAGGGCGACGAGGTCGAGGTCGTCCTCGACCGCACCCCCTTCTACGCCGAGGGCGGCGGCCAGCTCGCCGACCAGGGCCGGATCAAGCTCGACACCGGCGCCGTCATCGAGGTCCGCGACGTGCAGCAGCCGGTCCCCGGCGTCTCCGTCCACAAGGGCTCCGTCCAGGTCGGCGAGGTGACGGTGGGCGCCTCCGCGTACGCCGCCATCGACGTCAAGCGCCGTCGGGCCATCGCCCGCGCCCACTCGGCCACGCACCTGACCCACCAGGCGCTGCGCGACGCCCTCGGCCCGACCGCCGCCCAGGCCGGTTCCGAGAACAGCCCCGGCCGCTTCCGCTTCGACTTCGGCTCGCCGAACGCCGTCCCCGGCACGGTCCTCACCGACGTCGAGCAGAAGATCAACGACGTGCTCTCCCGCGAGCTCGAAGTGACCGCCGAGATCATGAGCATCGACGAGGCGAAGAAGCAGGGCGCCATCGCCGAGTTCGGCGAGAAGTACGGCGAGCGGGTCCGCGTCGTCACCATCGGCGACTTCTCCAAGGAGCTGTGCGGCGGCACGCACGTCGGCAACACCGCCCAGCTGGGCCTGGTGAAGCTGCTCGGCGAGTCCTCGATCGGCTCCGGCGTGCGCCGTGTCGAGGCCCTCGTCGGCGTGGACGCCTACAACTTCCTCGCCAAGGAGCACACGGTCGTCGCCCAGCTCCAGGAGCTGGTCAAGGGGCGCCCGGAGGAGCTGCCGGAGAAGATCGCCTCCATGCTCGGCAAGCTGAAGGACGCCGAGAAGGAGATCGAGAAGTTCCGCGCGGAGAAGGTCCTCCAGGCCGCCGCCGGCCTCGCCGAGAACGCCCAGGACATCCGCGGCGTCGCCCTCGTGGTGGGCCAGGTGCCGGACGGCACCGGCGCCGACGACCTGCGCAAGCTGGTCCTCGACGTCCGTGGCCGCATCCAGGGCGACCGCCCGGCCGTCGTGGCCCTGTTCGCCACGGCGAACGACCGCCCGCTGACCGTGATCGCCACCAACGAGGCCGCCCGCGAGCGCGGTCTCAAGGCCGGTGACCTGGTCCGCACCGCCGCCAAGACCCTCGGTGGCGGCGGTGGCGGCAAGCCGGACGTGGCCCAGGGCGGCGGCCAGAACCCGGCCGCCGTCCCGGACGCCATCGCCGCGGTCGAGCGCCTGGTCGTGGAGACGGTCTGACCATGACACTGCGCCGCGGCCGCCGCCTCGCCATCGACGTCGGGGACGCCCGTATCGGGGTCGCCACCTGCGACCCCGACGGGGTGCTCGCCACACCGGTGGAAACCGTTCCGGGCCGGGACGTCCCCTTCGCCCACCGGCGGCTGCGGCAGCTCGTCGCGGAGTACGAACCCCTGGAGGTCGTGGTCGGTCTGCCCCGCTCGCTCAGCGGGCGGGAGGGGCCGGCCGCGGCCAAGGTACGCGCCTTCGCCGCCGAACTCGCCAAGGGCATCAAGCCGGTGACGGTCCGTCTGGTGGACGAGCGGATGACCACGGTCACCGCCGCCCAGGGGCTGCGGGCCTCCGGCCGCAATGCCAAGAAGGGGCGGTCGGTGATCGACCAGGCGGCCGCTGTGGTGATCCTCCAGAACGCTCTTGAGACCGAACGGGTATCGGGTAATCCGCCTGGCGAGTGCGTCGAAGTGGTTGTCTGATCGCGGTACGGTAACGTTCCGCGAGACGCGGCGACATTCGAACAGTCGTCGCCCACCACTTCAGAGGCGGAACCGGGTGCCGTGACGGCGCGAGTCACGAGCACTCCGTCTCGCGGCTCTAGGGGATCGATGACTGAATATGGCCGGGGCCCTGGCTCCGAACCGTGGCACCCGGGGGACCCGCTGTACGGCGACCCCGGGTGGAACGGGCACGAGGCCCAGCAGGGCCAGATGTCCTATGGCGGTGGCCCGCAGCAGCAGTACCCGCAGGAGCCGCAGTACCAGCAGCAGTACGCCCAGCAGGGCCAGTACCCGGACCAGATGCAGGGCTACGCTCCCCAGCAGGCGCACCAGCAGGTGCACCCGCACGCCCCGCAGCAGGTCCACCCGCAGCAGCAGACGTACGGCGGCGGCCAGGCCTGGGACACCGGCCAGGCCCACTACGCGGTCGCCGACCCGCAGGCCCCCGACGCGTACGCCGCCCCCCAGGGGGCCGAGGCGTACGCGGCCGACCCGTACGCGGGCGCGGAACCGTACGCCCAGCAGCCCGTCGGCGGCTACCCGGGCGAGGCCCCCGACCTGTACGGGACCGAGGAGTCCTACCCGCCGCCGGAGCCCCCGGGCCGGCGCCGCCCGGCTCCGGACCCGGAAACGGAACCGGAAGACGACGAGGAAGACGAGGACGAGGAGACCGCCTCGGCGGCCGACGGCGGCCGCGGCGGGCGCCGTGCGGGCCGTTCGAAGGGCAAGGGCAAGGACAAGCCGAAGCGGAGCGGGGCCGCCTGCCTGGTCGCCTCCCTCGTGATCGTCGGCATCCTCGGTGGTGGCGGCTACTACGGCTACAGCTACCTCAAGGCGAGGTTCGGGGCGGCCGAGGACTACACGGGCGAGGGCACCTCCGAGTCCGTCGAGGTGCAGATCCCCAACGGTGCCGGGCTCCTCCAGATGGGCAGCATCCTCAAGGAGCACGGCGTCGTCGCCAGCGCGGAGGCGTTCGTCGCCGCCGCCACGGCGAACAAGCAGGGCACTTCCATCCAGCCCGGCGTCTACACGCTGAAGAAGAAGATGTCGGCGGCGGCCGCCGTCAAGGTGATGATCGACCCCTCGAAGCTCAACGTCCTCGTCCTTCCCGAGGGCAAACGCGCCGTCGAGGTGTACCAGATGATCGACAAGAAGCTCGGCAAACCCGCGGGCACCACCGAGGAGATCGCCAAGCGCGACGCCAAGAACCTCGGCCTGCCCGCCTGGGCCGCCGACAACCCGAAGATCAAGGATCCGCTGGAAGGGTTCCTCTACCCCGCGCGCTACGACGTCACCAAGGAAACGACCCCCGAGACCCTGCTCAAGCAGATGGTCCGGAACGCCAGCGACCAGTACGCGAACCTCGGCTTCGAGGCCAAGGCGAAGTCCCTCGGCCTGGACACCCCGCTGCAGCTGGTCACGGTCGCGAGCCTGGTGCAGGTCGAGGGCAACAAGCACGACGACTACCGCAAGATGTCCGAGGTCATCTACAACCGCCTGAAGAAGACCAACGACGTCACGAACCAGAAGCTCGAATTCGACTCGACGATCAACTACCTCAAGGGCACGAGCAACATCAACGTGTCCCGCGAGGAGACGCGCAGGCTCGACAACCCCTACAACACCTACCTCTACAAGGGCCTCACCCCGGGACCGATCAGCAACCCGGGCAGCGAAGCCCTCAACGCCGCACTCGACCCCGACAAGGGCGGCTGGATGTTCTTCGTGTCGGTCGACGGAAACACGACGACCTTCACCAAGACCTTCGCCGAGCACACAAAACTGGTCGACGAGTTCAACGCGCGTCAGCAGCAGAAGAAGCAGCAGCAGAACGGCGGGTAGGCAGAAACAGATGTCACGCATACGGGCAGCGGTGCTGGGTTCACCGATCGAGCACTCCCTCTCACCGGTGTTGCACCGCGCCGCGTACCAGGAGCTCGGCCTCGACGACTGGTCGTACGACCGCTTCGAGATCGACGAGGCCGCGCTCCCCGGGTTCGTCTCCGGCCTCGGCCCCGAGTGGGCCGGACTGTCCCTGACCATGCCGCTCAAGCGGGCGATCATCCCGCTGCTCGACGGCATCAGCGACACCGCCGCCGCCGTCGAGGCGGTCAACACCGTCGTCCTCACCGAGGACGGCCGCCGCCTCGGCGACAACACCGACATCCCCGGGATCGTCGCCGCCCTCCACGAGCGCGGCGTCGACGAGGTCGAGAGCGCCGCGATCCTCGGCGCCGGCGCCACCGCCTCCTCCGCCCTGGCCGCCCTCGCCCGGATCTGCACCGGCGAGGTCACCGCCTACGTCCGCTCGCGGCTCCGCGCCGACGAGATGCTCCAGTGGGGAGAGCGGCTCGGCGTCCCCGTCCGCACCGAGGAGTGGTCGCACGCCGCCGAGGCCCTCAACGCGCCCCTGGTGATCGCCACCACCCCGGCCGGCGCCACCGACAAGCTGGTCGGCGCCGTCCCGGATGCCCCCGGCACCCTCTTCGACGTGCTCTACGAGCCCTGGCCGACCGCCCTCGCGGCCGCCTGGTCGGAGCGCGGCGGCCGGCTCCTCGGCGGCCTCGACCTCCTGGTCCACCAGGCGGTCCTCCAGGTCGAGCAGATGACCGGCCGCACCAGCGGGCCGCTGGCCGCGATGCGCGCCGCGGGCGAGGCCGCCCTGCGCGACCGTCACCACTGATCGGCACCGCACCGGTCAGGCACCGCCGCCGCCACACCTGATGCACTGCACCGGCCGATCTTGCCCGGGCACAGCGGCACCGGCCAGGGTGGGACGGGTGCGCCGCCGTTCCGCCAGCTGGACCGGGACCGGCGCACCGGCCCGGACGTGGGAGGATCGGGTATGGCGGGTCCCGGCCGCGCGCCGCCCAGCAACCGCTGGGAGGTGCCCCCAGGGCCGCGCCGCCGCTGTACCAGGCGCGAGCATGAGGAGCATCGTTGAGCAGGTTGCGTTGGCTGACCGCTGGGGAATCGCACGGTCCGGCGCTGGTGGCGACGCTGGAGGGGCTTCCCGCCGGCGTTCCGGTGACCACGGAGCTGGTGGCCGACCACCTGGCGCGGCGCCGGCTCGGGTACGGGCGCGGTGCGCGGATGAAGTTCGAGCGGGACGAGGTGACGTTCCTCGGTGGTGTCCGGCACGGACTGTCGCTGGGCTCGCCGGTCGCGGTGATGGTCGGGAACACCGAGTGGCCGAAGTGGGAGAAGGTCATGTCGGCCGACCCCGTGGACCCCTCGGAGCTGAAGGAGACCGGCCGCAACGCCCCCCTGACCCGGCCGCGCCCGGGCCACGCCGACCTGGCCGGCATGCAGAAGTACGGCTTCGAGGAGGCCCGGCCCATCCTGGAGCGCGCCAGCGCCCGTGAGACCGCCGCCCGTGTCGCCCTCGGTGCCGTCGCCCGCTCCTTCCTGAAGGAGGCGGCCGGCATCGAGATCGTCTCGCACGTGGTCGAACTCGCCTCCGCGAAGGCCCCGTACGGCGTGTACCCGACCCCGGCGGACGTCGAGAAGCTCGACGCCGACCCGGTGCGCTGCCTGGACGAGGACGCGTCGAAGGCGATGGTCGCGGAGATCGACCAGGCCCACAAGGACGGCGACACCCTCGGCGGCGTCGTCGAGGTCCTCGCCTACGGCGTCCCGGTCGGGCTCGGCTCGCACGTGCACTGGGACCGCCGCCTGGACGCCCGCCTCGCGGCGGCGCTGATGGGCATCCAGGCGATCAAGGGCGTCGAGGTCGGTGACGGCTTCGAACTGGCCCGCGTCCCCGGCTCCAAGGCCCACGACGAGATCGTCGCCACTCCCGAGGGCATCAAGCGCACCTCCGGCCGCTCCGGCGGCACCGAGGGCGGCCTCACCACCGGCGAACTGCTGCGCGTCCGCGCCGCGATGAAGCCCATCGCGACCGTTCCGCGCGCCCTGGCCACCGTCGACGTCGCCACCGGCGAGGCTGCGGCCGCCCACCACCAGCGCTCCGACGTGTGCGCCGTCCCCGCGGCCGGCATCGTCGCCGAGGCGATGGTGGCGCTGGTCCTCGCCGACGCCGTGGTGGAGAAGTTCGGCGGTGACTCGGTGGCCGAGACCCGCCGCAACGTGCAGTCGTACCTCGACAACCTGCACATCCGGTGACCGGCAGCCCCCTGGTCGTCCTCGTCGGCCCCATGGGGTCCGGCAAGTCCACGGTGGGGGAGCTGCTGGCCCGGCGGCTCGGCGTCCCCTACCGGGACACGGACGCCGACATCGTCGCGGCCCAGGGCCGCCCGATCTCGGACATCTTCGTCGACGAGGGCGAGCCGTACTTCCGTGAGCTGGAACGTCAGGCGGTCGCCGCGGCCGTCGCCGAGCACAGCGGAGTCCTCGCCCTCGGCGGCGGCGCCGTCCTCGACGCGGGCACCCGCGAGCTGCTGGCCGGCCTCCCCGTCGCGTACCTGTCGATGGACGTCGAGGAGGCCGTCCGGCGCGTCGGCCTGGGCGCCGCCCGCCCCCTGCTCGCCGTCAACCCGCGCCGCCAGTGGCGCGAGCTGATGGAGGCCCGCCGCCCCCTGTACACCGAAGTCGCGCGCGTCGAGGTACCCACCGACGACCGCACCCCCGATGAGGTCGCCCAGGCGGTCCTCGACGCACTGGAGTTGAAGGACGTATGACAGACCAGGTGACGCGGATCCACGTCGGCGCGAGCGCCGGACACGACGCGTACGACGTGCTGGTCGGCCGGCAGCTGCTCGGTGAGCTCGGCGGCCTCATCGGCACCCAGGCCCAGCGGGTGGCCGTGATCCACCCCGAGGCGCTGGCATCGACCGGCGAGGCCCTGCGTGACGACCTCGCCGAACAGGGCTACGAGGCGGTCGCCATCCAGGTGCCGAACGCCGAGGAGGCGAAGACCGCCGAGGTCGCCGCGTACTGCTGGAAGGCGCTCGGCCAGTCCGGTTTCACCCGCACCGACGTGGTCGTCGGCGTCGGCGGTGGAGCCACCACCGACCTGGCGGGCTTCGTCGCGGCCACCTGGCTGCGCGGGGTGCGTTGGATCGCCGTGCCGACCACCGTCCTGGCGATGGTCGACGCGGCCGTCGGCGGCAAGACCGGCATCAACACGGCCGAGGGCAAGAACCTGGTGGGTGCCTTCCACCCGCCCGCCGGCGTGCTGTGCGACCTCGCGGCGCTGGAGTCGCTGCCGGTCAACGACTACGTCAGCGGCCTCGCCGAGATCATCAAGGCCGGTTTCATCGCCGACCCCGTCATCCTCGACCTGATCGAGGCCGACCCGGCCGCCGCCCGTACGCCGGACGGTCCGCACACCGCGGAACTCATCGTCCGCTCCATCCAGGTCAAGGCGGACGTCGTCTCCAGCGACCTGAAGGAATCGGGCCTGCGGGAGATCCTCAACTACGGCCACACCCTCGCGCACGCCATCGAGAAGAACGAGCGCTACAAGTGGCGGCACGGCGCGGCCGTCTCGGTCGGCATGGTCTTCGCCGCCGAACTCGGCCGGCTCGCGGGCCGCCTCGACGACGCCACCGCCGACCGGCACAAGCAGATCCTCGCCTCCGTCGGCCTGCCGCTGACCTACCGGGGCGACCAGTGGCCCAAGCTGCTCCAGACCATGCAGGTCGACAAGAAGTCCCGCGGCAACCTGCTGCGCTTCATCGTCCTCGACGCCCTGGCCAAGCCGACCGTGCTGGAGGGACCCGACCCGGCGCACCTGATCGCCGCGTACGGCGAGGTGTCCGCATGAGCCGCAGGGTGCTGGTGCTGAACGGACCCAACCTCGGCCGGCTCGGCTCCCGCGAACCCGATGTGTACGGGGCCACCTCGTACGCCGGGCTCGTGGAGACCTGCCGGGAGCTGGGTGCCGAGCTCGGCTTCGACGTCGAGGTCCGCGAGACCAACGACGAGGGCGAGATCGTCCGATGGCTCCACGAGGCGGCCGACGGGAAGATCCCCGTGGTCATCAACCCCGGCGCGTTCACGCACTATTCGTACGCGATGCGGGACGCGGCGGCCCAGCGCACCGCCCCGCTGATCGAAGTGCACATCTCGAACCCGTACGCCCGGGAGGAGTTCCGGCACACGTCCGTCATCGCCGCGGTGGCGACGGGGACCGTGGCGGGCTTCGGGATCGGCTCGTACCGGCTGGCGCTGCGCGCCCTGGCGGACGAAGTCGAGGTCTGACGGTGCTGGTGGGCGGCACCGCCCCCGCAGTCATATAACGTTCTCGCATCAGCCGGTGGAACGAGACGGAGTGGCAGCGGATGCACCAGGGAGTGGGGGCGGCCGGCAGCGGTGGCTGGGGCCCGCCGGGACACCAGCCGGCGGTGCCCCCGCAGCCGCCGATACCGCCGGGGCAGGGCTGGCCCCCGCCGCCGCCCGCGCATCCGCAGGTGCCGTCGCACCTGCCCCCGCCCGGGCCGGAGGCCACCGGGCACATCCCGCTGCCTCCCGTCGCGGCCGTTCCCGGGCCCGCAGCCGGCCCCGGGACCGGCCCCGGCGGCACCGGCACGGCCGTGCTGGCCGTCCTGCTCATCGGTCCGGCGGGGGCCGGCAAGACCACGGTCGCCCGGCACTGGGCGGGCTCCCGGCCCGTGCCGACCGCGCACGTCAGCCTGGACGACGTCCGTGAGTGGGTCTGCTCGGGCTTCGCCGACCCCCAGGCCGGCTGGAACGACCAGTCCGAGGCCCAGTACCGGCTCGCCCGCCGCACCTGCGGCTTCGCCGCCCGCAACTTCCTCGCCAACGGGATCTCCTGCATCCTCGACGACGCCGTCTTCCCCGACCGCCCCGTCGTGGGCCTCGGCGGCTGGAAGCGCCACGTCGGTCCGACGCTGCTGCCGGTGGTGCTGCTGCCCGGCCTGGAGATCGTCCTGGAGCGCAACGCCCAGCGCTCCGGCAACCGCCGCCTCTCGGACGAAGAGGTCGCCCGGATCCACGGCCGGATGGCCGGCTGGTACGGCTCCGGCCTGCCGATCATCGACAACTCGGACCTGGACGTGGAGGGCACCGCCCGGGCCCTCGACGAGGCCCTGGCCCGCGCGATCACCGCATCCGCCTTCTAGCCCCACGCCGCGACCCCGTACGGCGGTGGGCCGCGTACGGGGCGGTGGGGCAGGAACGGAGGCGGGCCCGCACGGCGGTGGGCCCCGTACGGAGGTGCCCACCGGGCCGGATGAGCCCGGCGCTCGTAGTCTCGAAGACATGTCAGACGTGTACGCGGCCCGCCGTGGCCTGCTTCGCGACCGCTGTGCCGCCGCCGGGAACGCCGCCGCACTGATCACGCGTCCGGCGAACGTCCGCTACCTCGCCGGGGGATCCCCGCGCGGCGCCGTCCTGCTCGTGGGACCGGGGGCAGAAGACACCCTGTTCACGGTCGGGCCGCCGACCGGGGACGTCGACGAGGGCCGCCTCGACGACCGGCTCGCCGTCAGCGTGCTGCCCAGCCCGGGCGCCGACGCCGCGGTCGCCGCCGCCGACCTGGCCGGATCGGCGCGGACCGAGTCCCTCGCGGTCGAGGAGCACCACCTCACCGTCGCCCGGTACCGGGCCCTGGGCTCCGTGGCGCCCCGGTTGAGGCTCGCCGACCTGGGCAGCGCCGTGGAACAGCAGCGGCTGGTCAAGGACGAGGAGGAGATCGCCTGCCTGCGGATCGCCGCGGAAATCGCCGACCAGGCGCTCGGCGAGCTGCTGGAGTCGATCCTCGTCGGCCGCACCGAGCGCCACCTCGCCCTGGAGCTGGAGCGCCGGCTCGTCGACCACGGGGCCGACGGCCCCGCCTTCCCGACCTCCGTCGGCACCGGCCCCCACTCGGGGCGTTCCCGGCACCGGCCGTCAGACCGGCGCGTGGAGGAGGGCGACTTCCTCTCCGTGTGCCTCGGCGCGAACTACCGCGGCTACCGGTGTGAGATCGGCCGGACCTTCGTGATCGGCACCAGCCCGGCCGACTGGCAGATCGAGCTGTACGACCTCGTCTTCGCCGCCCAGCGGGCCGGCCGGGAGGCCCTCCTGCCGGGCGCCGCCTACCGTGACGTGGACCGCGCAGCCCGCTCCGTCCTCGACTCGGCGGGCCACGGCGAGGCCCTCGCTCCGTCGACCGGCCACGGTGTCGGCCTCGAAATCGACGAGGACCCGCAGCTTGCACCTACGGCAATGGGTAAACTGGACGCTTGCGTGCCGGTCACCGTCGAACCGGGGGTCCACCTCCCGGGCCGGGGCGGGGTCCGGATCGATGACACGCTCGTCGTGCGCCCCGAGGCGGACGGCGGTCCCGAGCTACTCACCATTACGACCAAGGAGCTGCTCGCACTGTAGTCCGGCGTGCCGGGCTGGGCGCGCACCCCTGGTCTTCCAGTGCAGGAGATTCCGCAACCGTGGCTTCCACGAACGACCTCAAGAACGGCATGGTGCTCAAGCTCGACGGTGACCAGCTCTGGTCCGTCGTCGAGTTCCAGCACGTCAAGCCCGGCAAGGGCCCGGCCTTCGTGCGCACCAAGCTCAAGAACGTGCTGTCCGGCAAGGTCGTCGACAAGACCTTCAACGCGGGCGTGAAGGTCGAGACGGCCACCATCGACCGCCGCGACATGCAGTTCTCGTACATGGACGGCGACTACTTCGTCTTCATGGACATGCAGACCTACGACCAGCTGCACGTCGACCGCAAGGCCGTCGGCGACGCCGCCAACTTCCTCATCGAGGGCTTCACCGCCTCCGTGGCCCAGCACGAGGGCTCGGTGCTCTACGTCGAGCTCCCGGCCGCCGTCGAGCTGACCATCCAGCACACCGACCCGGGCGTCCAGGGCGACCGCTCCACCGGTGGCACCAAGCCGGCCACCCTGGAGACCGGACACGAGATCCAGGTCCCGCTGTTCGTCACCACCGGCGAGAAGGTCAAGGTCGACACCCGCACCAGCGACTACCTCGGCCGGGTGAGCAGCTAACCGTGGCTGCCCGCAGCAACGCGCGCAAGCGCGCCTTCCAGATCCTCTTCGAGGCCGACCAGCGCGGCGTGCCCGTGCGCGAGGTCCTCGCGGACTGGGTCCGCCACGCGCGGTCGGACGACCGGCAGCCGCCGGTCAACGCCTTCACGATGGATCTCGTCGAGGGCTACGCCGACAAGGTGAAGCGCATCGACGACCTGATCGTCACCTACGCCGTGGACTGGGAGCTCGACCGCATGCCGGTCGCCGACCGGAACATCCTGCGCCTCGGTGCGTACGAGCTGATCTGGGTGGACGACACCCCGGATGCCGTGGCCATTGACGAGGCCGTGCAGCTGGCCAAGGAGTTCTCCACGGACGAGTCGCCTTCGTTCGTCAACGGCCTCCTGGCCCGCTTCAAGGACCTGAAGCCGAGCCTGCGCCGGGGCGAGTAGCCCCCGGCAGCGGTCCGGCGCGACGCAGGGCCCGCAGCGCACCCGCGCAGCGGGCCCTTCCGTCTGTCGGGACGACCGTCTGTCCGGACGGCCGTCTTTCCGTGCGGCCGGCCGGAGGGTGCGGAGCGGGCGCCCGAACGCGAAAACCGGTGTGGGCCGGGAGCCCTCCAGGCT